>JAAWBZ010000114.1 GCA_022792945.1 Oscillospiraceae bacterium
CTGCCCTTGCTGTAGAGTCCAGCGAGGGAGTATTGGGCGTATTGGTAACCCCGCGCTGCCGTCTGGGAAAACCACTTCGCAGCCGCAGCGTCATCCTGCTCTGTCCCAAGACCACTGGCGTACATCTTGCCGATGCGATACACCACCGACCGCAACGGCCTCATCACCATCACCGGACTCCAGCCGGGGCAGATCATTATCGTCACCGAGGAGAAAGCCCCGGACGGTTATGTGAAGGACCCAACGCCCAAGACCATCAAGATCCAGCAGGGCGTGGCGAACAGCCTCACCTTCGAGAACGCCCGCGCGGGCAGTCTCGTCATCAACAAGCGCAGTTCTGCGGACAAGAAGACCCCGCTGGAGGGCGTCACCTTCAAGATCACCACCACGGACGGCAAATTCCTCCCGGACGAGAACGGGAAGGTGTCGAGTAACGGAATCTATTATACGGATGAAACTGGACAGATCGTGCTCAAGGGCGTGGTGGGCTCCCTGGTGGTCACGGAGGTCCAGTCCATCCCCGGCTACACCATCAGCGACGCCAATCGGACGCAGACAGTGGTGGTCAACCCGGATGACACACAAACGCTTTACTTTTACAACGATCCTCTGTGCAGTCTGACGATCGAGAAGTATCTCGAGACCGAGACTGGAAATCAGCCTCTGAAGGGTGTGACTTTCCTGATCACAGACTCCAGCAGTGCCGTGATCGGGCCGAACAATGGTGAGTACATCACCGGCGACGATGGCCGCATCACCATCGACAACCTGGAGCCCGGAACGACCATCACCGCCAAGGAGATCAAGGTCCCCGAGGGCGTGATCCTGGACACCCTCCCCAAGAGCATCCAGATCAAGGCAGGTGAGGGACAGACGCTCCGCTTTGTCAACAAAAAGGCGGGTACCCTCGTTATCCGAAAGCTGGACAAAATAACCAAGGCTCCCTTGGCTGGTGCGGAGTTCGAGCTGACCTACGCAGAGGGCGGTTTCGTGGACGATGCCAACGGGCATCTCTCGAGTAAAGGCCGCTACACCACCAACGACATGGGCGAGATCCGCCTCTCCGTCACCGGGACCGTGGTTGCGAAGGAGGTCACACCCAGTCCTGGGTATGTCATCGACGCCACGACCCAGACCCAGACGGTTACGGTGAATCCTGCGGACACGCAGACAATTACCTTTTACAACGAGCCCCTGTGCAGCCTCACGCTTTCGAAGAAAGATTCTGTCTCGGGAAAACCCGTTCCCGGGACGGAATTCACCGTCCGGGACAGCAGCGGTGCGATCATCGGGAAGTACACCACCGGCTCGGACGGCACGGTCACCGTGACAGGGCTGATCCCAGGCAGTACCGTGGTCGTCACCGAGACCAAGGTCCCCAAGGGTTATGTTCTCAACCCGACGCCCCAGACCATCGTTGTGAAGAACGGCACAGGCAACAGTTGGGTCAGCGGTGGAACAGTCAACTCCGGGACAAACAGTTCCGGCGGGAGCTCTGGAAGCGGCAATAACAGCGGCACCTCCAGTGGGACTGTCTCTGGTGGAGGTACAAACGGTGGAAACAACCTGGATTTTGAGAATGATCCCACTACCATTCTCACCATCCAGAAGTTTGTGGACGGCACCAACAACGAGCCCATGAAGGGCGTTGAATTTTTGGTCACAGACGGGACAGGTGCCGTTGTCGGACCCAATAACGGCTACTACACCACAGACAAGGATGGCCGCATCACCATCTCCAACCTGGAGCCCGGAACGTCCATCACCGCCCGGGAAACCAAGACGCTGGAGGGCTTCCTCCTCGATCCCACGCCCCAGACCATCACCATCAAAGTCGGTGAGGGTCAGCATCTGACCTTCTGGAACAAGAAAGCCGGCGGGCTCATCGTCAACAAGGTGGATGCAGAGACCAAGAAGCCGCTGGCCGGGGTCAAGTTCAAGATCACCTACGCGGACGGCACCAACGTCGACATGGACGGCGGGAAAGTATCGAGTAATGGTCTCTACACCACGGACACCAACGGTCAGATCAAGATCCTGGGCATTACAGGCACCGTGATCGTCGAGGAGATCGAGACGCTCCCCGGCTACGTCATCGACCCCAACGCCAAGAGTCAGACCGTGGTCATCAACGCCAACGACGCCCAAACGATTACGTTTACCAATTCCTGCACCGGAGGCGTGGAGCTCATCAAGGTGGATGAGAGCGACAAGACCAAGCGTCTGCCGGGTGTCACCTTCGAGATCCGCAAGGCCAACGACGCTCTGGTGGATACCGTAACAACAGACAAGAATGGCCGGGTAGCGCTCGACCTGGACGCCGGAAGCTACTACGCAGTGGAGATCGAGGCGGCGGAGGGCTACAAGCTGGACGACACTCCCACGCCCTTCACTGTGGAGGACGGCAAGCCCACCAAGATCACCATCACAAACAAAAAGTTCAGTGGAATCCTGCTCCATAAGACCGATTCCATCACCGGGAAGGGCATTTCTGGCGTCACGTTCCTGCTCTATGACAGCACCAACAAGCCCATTGGGCAGTACACCACCGACAACACCGGGTACATCTACATCGATGACCTGACCGTCTCCGGGAAGTACTTCCTCCGCGAGATGGAGAACAAGGGCTACCTGGTGGACACGGAGATGAAGTCTGTTTATGTCACTGCCGGGGAGACGACTCTGATCGAGTGGAAGAACACGCCCATCACCGGACAGATCCAGATCACCAAGACCTCCGCGGAGTACAACACCATGAACGGCTGGCCCGAGGGGACGCCTCTGCCGGGCACCGAGTTCGAGATCTACGAGCACCGCACCGGAAACCTGGTCGAGACGGTGAAGACGGACAAGAACGGCGTCGCCTCCTCCAAGCCCCTGCCGCTGGGCCGCTACAAGGTGGTGGAGTCCAAAGCCGCTGACTTCTACGGCCTGGACAAAACGCCCATCGAGGCGGAGATCGAGTTCTCCGGTCAGATCGTGCGGGTCGCCATGACCAACAAGAGCCTCTACACCAACGTCTCCATCACCAAGCGGGGCTACAGCGAGGTAGTTCCGGGGCAGTCCATCCGGTATGACTTCTCCAACATCGCCAACAATTCCACCTCCGCTCTCACCAGCTTTTACTGGCGGGATACCCTGCCCACCCAGGCGGTACGCCTGGATAAAATCGTCACAGGCACCTACAACGTGAAGGGGAACTATAAGATCGTCTACAAGACCAACCTCAGCGGCAGCACCTACCGGACCTTGGCGGACAACGTCAGCACTCAGCAGAACAGGGTCTTTGCCGCCTCGCCTGCGGCGCTGGGACTCGCGTCCAATGAGTGCGTCACGGAGTTCATGTGCGTCTTCGGCGTGGTGCCCGGAAACTTCCGGCAGGTGGAGGCGCCCCAGGTCTACTGCAAGGTGCTCTCCGGACTCTCCGGCGGCACCCAGTTCTCCAACCAGGCGGACGTGGGCGGTATGTACGACAAGCAGTGGATCATGGCCACGGACCGCTGGGTCACCTCCGTCTACGCAAAAGAAAAATCCCTGCCCCGGACCGGGTATTGATATTCACTATTTCATGTATACGAGGGACCGCCCAGCAGGGCGGTCCCTTGAAATTTGGGAGGTATGTTATGAAGAAACTCAACAAACACCTGCGCTGTCTGCTCCTGGTCGGGATCATGGCGGCGGCCCTCTGCGTCCCGGCTTTCGCCTCCGGCGGCGGGGGCGGCGGCTCCGGGAACGTGGCCACCGTGGTGGAGAGCACCTGGAAGGACGCCGCGGGGCAGATCAAGACCGTGGTGGACAATGTGGTCTTCCCCGCGCTGGACATGATCCTGGCGGTGGCGCTCTTCGGTAAATTGGCTATGGCTTACTTCGACTACAAAAAGCATGGTCAGTTCGAGTGGGCCGGGCCGGTGATCCTCTTCGCCTGTCTCGTCCTCACCCTCACCGCGCCGCTGTATATCTGGACCATTGTCGGGCTTTAATGCTCTGATAATTCAGAAAAGGAGAATAATATGCGTAAAATCATTGCAGTTGCCGTCGCCGCCGCAGGGGGCCTGCTGTGGCTCCTCTGGTACCGCCGCCGCCACTGGAAGTGCTAGGAGGTGACGGGCCATCTTTGTCTTTGATTTCGTCGTTGAGACAATTATGGATAACCTCCTGGACTGGGCCTATGGGCAGATCATCGGCTTTCTCGGCAACTTCTTCGCCGTCATGGGCAACATGGGCGTCGAGCTCTTCAGCCTCAGTTGGGTCCAGGCTGTGGTCACATTTTTCAATCAGCTGGGCTGGGCGCTCTTCGCCGTCAGCGTGGTGGTCTCCGCCTTCGAGTGCGCCATAGAGTACTCCGCAGGCAGGGGAAACCTCCAGCAGACCGCCCTCAACATCCTCAAGGGCTTCCTGGCTGTGAGCCTGTTCTCAACGCTCCCTGTGCATCTTTATTCGCTGTCGGTGACGCTCCAGGGGAAATTCTCCGCGGAGATCACCGGCCTGGGCACCAGCATCGGGGAGGTGGGGAGGCAGATCATCGAGGACTTCGCCGCCATCGGGAGCCTGTCCGAGCTGATGGAAGCCGGGGTCGCAAGCGCGTCCCATCTTGGGTTAGCAGTCCTAACCAGCCCCATCATGCTCATCTTCTGCATCATCGCTATGGCCTACGCCGTGCTCAAGGTATTCTTTGCGAACTTGAAGCGGGGCGGCATTCTGCTCATTCAGATCGCGGTGGGGTCGCTCTATATGTTCAGCATTCCGAGAGGTTATGTGGACGGTTTCACCCAGTGGATGAAGCAGGTGATCGGGCTGTGCCTGACCGCTTTCCTCCAGGCCACCATCCTGGTCGCGGGACTCTTAGCCTTTAGAACGCACCTGCTGTTGGGGTTGGGACTCATGCTCTCCGCCGGAGAGGTGCCCCGCATCGCGGGCACCTTCGGCCTCGACACGACCACACGCGCAAATATTATGTCCGCTGTCTACACCGCCCAGGCGGCGGTGAACACCACCAAGGCCGTGGCGGCGGCTATCAAGTAGCCCTACACGAAGTGGGTCAACCAGATCTTTTCCTGTTGCAAACACACCGGGAGGCTGACTTTTTTGACTCCGTTCTCGCGGAAGGCGATGACGGCGAAGTCCCCGTCCCGCCCGGTCACCAGCCCCCGGCCAAAGAGCTTATGGGTCACCTCGACGCCGGGGATGTAGTCCTTCATCCACGCCTCGATCTGCTCCGGCGCAGGCCCGGCGGGCTTGACCGGGGCAGATTTGGGTGGTCGTGGCGGCGGCACTTCCTGCCGCCTAGATGTCTCGCCAAGAAACTGGGAGATAAAGGTGTTCCTGCTCTCGGACGCTTCGCCGAACTTGCCCTCGTAGCATAAAAACTCCAGCTTCTGCTTCGCACGGGTAGCGGCCACATAGAACAGCCGCCGTTCCTCCTCCAGAGCCCCTGCGTCCTCGCTGTCCAGGGCCTCGCCCTGGGCGGTGAGGGCCACCGAGGGCAGGATGCCGTCCACCGCGTCGATGACGATCACACGCTCAGACTCCAGGCCTGTGCTTGCGTGGATGGTGGACAAAACGAAGGGACACGTCTCCTGTGATCCTGCCTCTGCAAGCTCTTTAAGCTCCTGTAAGCGGAGCAGAAATGCTCCTAGATTAGGCGTTTGGTTAGCTAAAGCCCGCAAAATATCCAGGCGGCTGGTGTCCGCCCTCTGCTCCCGCAGGTAGTCCCCGTAGCCCATGAACCGCACCAGCCGCTCGATCGCCGCGAAGCTGGTGAGGCTGGGGAACTTGGCGAAATGGGTCTGAAGGGACTTCACTTTCCCCTCCTGCCACGGCTCCAGAGTCCCGCTGTCCAGGAGCCGCTGGAGCACGGTTTCGTCCTCTCCCATGCCATAGAGCAGGGGCGTGATCACCGCCTTCTTGACTTTTAAGTCCAGTTTATAGTAGAAGCGCAGGAACCGCTCCCGGTTGCCGTCGTCAAAGGCGAACTCCAGCATATCCACGATGTCCCGGACCGACGGCGCGGAGAAAAAGGTGGCCTCCCGCTGACAGCAGGCGAACGGCACTCCCTTCCGCTCCAGCAGGTCGATGAGGGGCAGGGCGCTGTCGTTGTTACGGTAGAGCACCGCCGTGGGCTCGGTGCAATCCTCCGCCACCTTCAAAAGGTAGTTATACTGTCGGCTGTAGTCCTTCAAAACTACCTTCCGCACTGGAGGCCCCTCCGGATTATCCGTGCGCATGGCCTTGGGACGGCGGTTCTGGTTGCGGCGGATGAATGCGTCCGCCCGCTCCACGATGGTCCGGGTGGAGCGGTAATTGGTCTCCAGTTTCAGCACCTGCGCACCCGGAAACACCCGCTCGAACTCCAGCAGCGCCTGGGGCCAAGCCGCCCGAAAGCCGTAGATGCTCTGGTCCTCGTCGCCCACCATGAAGATGTTATGCGTCCGTGCCGCCAAGAGGCGGAGGATGGCGTGTTGGATCTTGGAGGTGTCCTGCGCTTCGTCCACGCAGAGGTAAGGCCACCGGCGCTGGAAGTGCTCCAGGATGTCCGGGAACTGCCGGAGGATGCGGTGGGCGAAGATCATCTGGTCGTCGTAATCCATGAGGCGGCTCCGCCGCAGGTAGTCCTGGTATTCAAAGTAGATACGGGGGAAATCCATCCCCTCCACTATGTGGGCGTGGATGTCAGCCTCGGAGAGCATCATGTTCTTGCAGAAGGTGATGTGGGTCCGGACTTCCGTGATCTGAAGGTCGTTGGGGAAGGGAACGCCCGTCCGGGTGAGCAGGTCACGGAGGACACCTTTGATCCGGCGCTCGTCGCTGAGCAGCTCGAACGCCTCTGTCTTCTTCTGCCGGGCGTAATACCCGATGATCAACGTGCAGAGGCTGTTGATGGTGTGGAATGTCAGCTGTTCCGAGCCCTTTTCTCCGAAAAAGCTCACAAATCGCGCCCGCATATCCCGGGTAGCGGCCACGGTGTAGGTCACAGTCAGGATACGCTCCGGCGGGATGGCGCGGCAGTGAATCATGTACCCCAGCCGGGTCACCAGCACCGTGGTCTTCCCGCTCCCGGGCACCGCCAGCAGCAGGACCGGGCCCTCTGTTTGGCGCACCGCCGCCTCCTGCTGGACATTGAGCCGGATGGGATATCGAGTTTTGAATTCCTGGTATGTCATAGGAATACTCCGTTTCCTGTTCGGCGGAAAGGGCGAACATGGAAATTAACGATAACAAAGCATTGACGATGGGCTCCCTCTTCGACGGGATTGGCGGCTTCCCTCTGGCCGCAGTGCGGAACGGCATCGTGCCCGTCTGGGCCAGCGAGATCGAGCCATTCCCCATCCGGGTGACAGAACACCACTTCCCGGACATGGTGCATCTGGGGGACATCACGAAGCTGGACGGGGCGAAGCTCCCGCCGGTGGACATCATCTGCGGAGGCTCACCCTGCCAGGACTGAGTGTTGCCGGGACGCGCGCCGGTTTGGCTGGCGAGCGTTCCGGCCTGTTCCTACATCAAATCCGGATCATCAAGGAGATGAGAGATGCAGACAAAAAACGTGGACGGACAGGCTTCGCTGTTCGCCCCAGATTCGCCGCATGGGAGAACGTGCCTGGGGTCTACTCCAGCGGCGTTCCGCCCGGCTCGGACTTCCAGCAGGTCCTCCAGGCGTTCCTCCGCATTGAAGAATCGGACCTTCATGTTGTTAGACCTCCGTCCGGGCGCTGGGAATCTGCTGGGGCCGTACTGGGAGTACGATCCTGCGTGGCTTGGGCCACCTGGTCGGCTGAATACTTCGGAGTGCCCCAAAGGCGTCGTAGAATCTTCGCTCTCGCAGATTTTGCTGGATACAGTCCCCTCCAGATACTATTTGAGCAGGAGAGCCTGCCTGGGTATCCTGCGGCGGGCGAAGGAGCGGGGCAAACCCCTGCCGCCTCAGCTGGAGCAGGCATTGAAGCTCCAGGCGGGGGCGGCGGATGAGGGGGAGCTGGACCGCTCCGGCGTCCCGCGAGCGTTCCACATCAACCAGAGGGAGGAGACCATAGACCTAGGGGACACCGCCGGGGCGCTGATGGCGACGACCAATATGCAGATGCAGACCTTCGTCGCCGCCTTCTCCGCCAACGCCGGGAGCAGGGCTGGGAGCACTGGCTATCAGGAAGAGGTCTCTCCCACGTTGAAGGGGTCACAGAGCGGCGGCATGATGCCCGCCGTCCTCTGCCTCAACGACCAGGGCGGCGGGGTCATGGACTGCTCGGAAGATGTGGCCGGTACCCTGCGGGCCCAAGAACATGGACATCAGCCCGCTGTCCCCTTTGAAAACCACGGCATCGACGGACGCTACACCGGCCCCCACGCGGTTTCGCCTACGCTATCCGCAAGGGCGGGCACTGGCGGAAATAACCTCCCTCTCGCACTCCAGGAAGCGGCGGATCACCAGCAGCTCTATGCCCGGCAGAGGGCGGACCGTTTCCAACAAAGCGAGGTGGGCTCCACCGAGAGCGCCCGTCAGGGAAAGGATGCCACGGACCTCGTTTGCAGGACGGTGTATCAGGAGACCGTGGGCGCTCTGACCAGCAGCGACCGGAAAGGGCCCAACAGCCAATATGTAGGGCAGGACAAGCTGGTGGTGGATGGCCCGCTGCTCATTCGCAGGCTCGTGCCGCAGGAATGTGAGTTGTTGCAGGGGTTCCCTCCGGGGTGGACGGACCTCCCCGGAGCCTCCGACTCCGCCAGATACAAAGCCCTGGGCAACTCGGTCGCCGTGCCCTGCGTGGAGTATCTCATGCAGGGCATCGCCTTAGTCCTCCGGGCCGGACGGTGACTTGTTGGTTTCGCTTCCTTTCCTGACGGATCTTCGTTGGCTTTGGTCATAGCTTTGTGCGGACGCTTTCGGTATACTTCGCTTACAGTTCAGAGAAAGGAGCGGGCGGAATGGAACCAACAAAAAACTTATGCGCTCAGATCCCCGTCTCCCTCCACGCGAAGGTCCGGGAGGAACAGGAGCGGTCCGGTCAGCCGCTGAGCGCGTACATCACACAAGTATTGACATCTTACTACGAAAGAGGAGAAAAATCAATGGAGTACACAAAAACCTTGGCGTTCCAGATCCCGGAGGAGCTCTTCTACCGGATCAAGGACCACCTCGCCCGGGAGAAGGAGCGCACCGGGAAGAAGCTCAGCCAGCGGGACTTCGTCCTGGGCCTCATCGAGCGGGCCCTGGAGGAGGCGGAGGCTCAGGAGGCCGCGCCGCAGGACGAGCCCCAGGAGGGGGCCGACGGGCAGGAGGAGGTGGACGGCGATGCTGACCTGGTATGACACTCCCGAGAGGGATGAGACGGGCGCGGTCATCAGCGTGAGCTATAAGGCCCACATCCCTCACTGGGGCGAGGCCAAAATCTATCCGCACCCCGACCATCCCGGCGAGGCAGTCCTGGACTGCCCGGAGCTGGGGATCAGGATGCACTCCCTGGGCAGGGTCACCGCAGAGGATACAATCAGTCCTGCCGAGCGGGTGCTGCTGAAGGCGCTGGAACAGCGCGGGGCCCAGTGTCTGGAGGCCCTGGTCGCCATCGGATACCCGGATATCTAAAGAGAAGGGGCGGTACTGCCGCCCCTCCTTCGTTCTCAACTTTTCCTCGGAGGCTTCACGTTGACATCCGGGCTGATCGACCCCTCGATGGCTCCGTGCTCCGCCTCAAACCGCTTGATACTCTCACGGATGAGCACCAGAACTTGGCTGTTCACAGAGCGTCCCTCGTAGTCCGCCACATAGCCCAGCTTCTCCAGCATCTCCTCCTCGATTCGGATAGAAACACTTTTCACGGCCATACCACTGCTCCTTTTCAGCTATATTGCGTATTTATTTTATAGCTGTCATGTGGTATGATGTCCGGTGTAGCTATATGGTATATCTGCAAAATTTGAGGAGGACCGGCATGAGAGTGGCTGTGGTTGGCTCAAGAGGACTGACTGTAGAAAATCTGGGAGACTACATCCCCAAGGAGGCAGTGGAGATCGTCTCCGGCGGAGCGGCGGGGATCGATGCCTGCGCAAGAGAATACGCCCTGCGGCACGGCCTGAAGCTGACGGAGTATCTGCCGGAGTACGACCGATACGGGCGGGCCGCTCCGCTCAAGCGCAACATCACGATCATTGAACACGCGGACCTCGTCCTGGCGTTCTGGGATGGGACATCGCGTGGAACAAAATATGTCATCGACAACTGCAAAAAGCGCAAGATCCCTGTGCGGGTTTATGTGCTCGACAAACAGGGTAAGACGGACGAGGCCCACGGCTGACCGCCATGGGCCTCATTTTTATTGAGATCGAGGTGATCCACATTTTCATCTATCCCGACAACCTGAAAGCGAAGGCGACGCTGTGGCTCTGGGAGCTGCGGGACGTGGCGGTGATCGGGCTGGGCTTTCTGCTCTCTGTCCTGGCCCTGGCCTCCTGGGGGACCCTCCTCCCGCTGGTCCTCACCGTGCTCTACGCCTTTGTCAGCATCCGCATGGAGGACATCAGCATCCTGGATTTCCTGCGATATGCCGTCTGCTTTCTCCTCCTGCGACAGCAGTATTATGAATGGAGGGCACGATTTGAATAGAAAACAGAAGAAAGAACGAAAACGGCTGCAGTCCACGCGGCAGCTCATGGGCATCGACCAGTTCACCTCGGACGGCCTCAA
>JAAWBZ010000115.1 GCA_022792945.1 Oscillospiraceae bacterium
GCAGGAGCATGAAAGCGCCCTGATACTGTACGAGGCGGCGGGCCGTGCCTTGCGGGAGGGCGGCGTGAAGAAGCTGCCCGATCTGGCCGCGCTGAAAGCGGAGTATGCCCGGCTGTCGGAGGAAAAGGAACGGCTGTATGCCAGGTACGGCGAAGTGAAAAAGGAGCTGAAAGAGTACGGCATCATCAAGCAGAAAGTAGACGGGATGTAGCGGGTGACGCCCCGGCAACAGGAAAGGAAGCAAGAGCTGTGAGCATACCGAATATGAACTATCCGCAGTACCGCAAGGCCCGGAGGCTGACGCGGGAGTGCTGCAACAACGTGGGCGGCAACTGCCTCCTGCTGGACGACGGGGAGGAATGTATCTGTGTGCAGAGCATTTCCTACTCCCTGCTGTGCCGCTGGTTCTGGGCGGCTGTCCTCCCGCTGGACGCTGTTCTGTGCGCCGAGATCACAAAGGGCCACGATCATTTGAAGCGGTGCTGTGAGTGCGGGGCCAGCTTCACGCCGAAGTCCAATCGGGCGAAATACTGCCCCGCCTGCGCCAAAAAAATGCGACGCCAAAGGGAAGCCGAACGGCAGAGGAAAAGATACCATCGGCCCAAGACAATGAAATAGCATTTGATGGATTGAACATATTACAAGCCATAGACTTTCTATCTAATATTTGATATATTTATTGTGAAAGGAAGTGAAAATGTGCGACAGCATTTTGATATATGCGGGGATTATCAGGCGGATAATCCTTTTGGGGAGCGGCAACCGCTTAAACATTCATTTATGAAATACGCTTTTCTTGCGTATAAAAAAGCACGCATTTCTATTTCCAAGTTCTGGCCTCTAAAAGAGTGGCAAGAATATTTATGGAGAGAAGATGAACTGCTGGATTTTAGGCAATTTGATAATTCTGCGGTTAAATGTATTGATGATGAACCGCCTTTCTTTCACATCAAATATATTTCCATTTTAGAATTGATTCCAAAAGAAGATTGGAATGTCGCTATAAAAGGAATTGAACATTTCCGTTTCAAACACGCAGCCGGAAAAACATTTAATTCTCATTCCTCTCATACAAATTGGTTCGATAGCTTTAATGATGGCCATGCGTACAGCCTACTTGACACAATACAGTTAAAAGGCAATAGTGTCTTAAAAAAATATGTGTCACAAATTTCTTTTCATGCTGTCAATTTAAGTAGCTCCTTTTTCAGCTTAAAGATTACAGCAATATTGGACAAAGACATTGTAAATCGTCTATCTAACTATGTAATTGGCAATATCCCTGATCAGATTAGAATTACTGGATTTGAGAATAAACATTGGTATGAATTTTCACATTTAGCCTATGGTACTTTTTCAGGTAGCATTTATAAAAGAGAAACATTTGAAAGTGTTTTGAAAGACTTGACTTGGCAAGTAGCAAAAGAAGTCCAGCGTTTTATTCCACCAATGCTATTCACATCTCAGCAATGTTGTCCGCAGTATGTATGCTCTATAAAAACAAACATTGATGGGAACAGCAATAAAGACTTTTGGAGCAGCATTGATATTGACTCTCGCTGGTGTGACTTTTCACCAGACCTGACATCCTGCATAGCATGGCGCGTTAATGGAGAACCCTTATTCATATTTTCAGCCCCCCAAAGTATTGAGCAAAAAATGAATGTCGATGTAGAATCTTATCATATTGCGGATAAACTTTGTTATTGCTTATTATACGAGAAAGTTTCACAATATGTAAGAAATAAGCTATCTATGTTTAGCAACAAAATTAGCAATAATCGCAGAAACCTTCGTTCATGGTTAAAATTGAAAGTGGATTTTGATGCAGAAATGTTTTTCTCTACTCGTTTTTTGAATGAAGTTGAAGAACAAACTAATAATTCATTTTCGTATATTACTCTGCGGCCCAGCAAAGAAACTTTCATTTCTGCGCATTACTCTGATTTGTTTGAATCGGTTCGTAGAACAGTCAATCTTTACACTGGAATAAGTGCGTTATTCCAGTCAAATATTGATTATATGAGTGCAAAAAATAATTTTTCCACACAAAACAAAGCCCTGTATGTATCTATATTGGCCGTAATTGTAGCAATTATATCTATCGTTATCACGATTATTATTGCTATTGCCACAAATGAAGATGCTATTAAAAAACTATTTGAGTTGTTACAAACTTTTGTGAATTTTGAGAAGTAACCTACGCATTTAGAGAGGCAAAAGCCCGCTGTTTTCAGGGCTTCCGGGGGCCGGTCGGTGGGGTGGCTGAATGATTTATCAAATACCCGCTGAAACGGCGGTCTAAATGCGTAGAAAACAGGCAAAAAAATAAGGCAGGACGCGGGGCCATTCTACCGGCTCCACGTCCTGCTTTTCTGATACCCCAGCGTCTACCGTTTACGCAAGCGCCCCACCTCCGGCGGGCCGCTTGCGGCACCTGCGGAAAAGGTGCATCCGCTCCGCGTCTGCACCTTTTCCGCAGGTCTTGTTACCCATTCTGCTGCCTGTCAGCGCCTAACCTGCCGCGCCGGTTCCCTGTCACTCGTCCGTAAAGAGGAGGCGCATATCCTCAAAGTCGGCGTCCGTCATGGCCTCCAGCTTCCTGATCGTCTGCCGGGCCAACGCCTGCATATCCCCGTCCATATCGGGGAGGGCGGCGGTCATGCGGCCCACCGTCCTGCGCCGGTCGGCCTTATAGTAGACACAGACCAGGTTTTCTTCCTCAATCGTAAAATGTATCATGATCCTACCTCCAATTCCTGATTTTTCGTTTTGGCCGGGGCCTTTTTCGGGACGGCGGCGTTCTTGGCCTCGGCAAGCTGCTTGCGGATAGAGGGCTTGCGGCTGATCTTGATCTTGAACGTGGCCGCACGGTTCTTCTGCCTGCCTTGGCGGGCGGCGGTCAGCAAGCCCCGCAAGGC
>JAAWBZ010000281.1 GCA_022792945.1 Oscillospiraceae bacterium
GCTCCCAAAGACCTCCTCCACCGCCACCCCGCCGGAGCGGGTGAGGCGGACCAGGCAGGTGACCACCTCCAGCAGGAACAGGTGGCACTGGGACAGGGACAGCCCCGTCTGGGACAGCCGCTCCATCAGGCCCCGGACCACTCGCTCCACCTGCTCCGGGGTACCCAGCTTGACGGCGGCAGACAGGGCCCGCTGGTCCTCCTCCTCGAAGGAGAGGACAGCGGAGGACTGGGGCTCCAGGTCGTTGATGTAGATGACCCGGCCGCCCCCGGTCAGTGCCCGGTAGTCCAATGCGGAGCGGGCGCCCTCCACACTGCGGTGCAGCTCCTCCGGCCCCTGGCAGGGCAGGCCCACCCCGGCGGCCAGCGGGATACCCAGATAGCTCCGGGACAGCAGAGACAGCCGCTCCAGCTCCTCCAGCAGGGGGTAGAGCCGGTCCTCCCCGGACAATCGGACCAGCAGGGCCGCCGTGTCCCCGTAGAGGACCACCCAGGCCCGACAGCCCTCCAAAGAAAAGTGCTCCTCTAAAAAGGATTTTACCGAGAGCAGCAGCAACTCATCCCGACCGGCGTCTCCCGCCTCGCCGGTGAGGTCGGCGTGGACCAGGGCGGCTGTCCACATACCCTGGGGCAGCTCAATCTCATACCGGGCAGCCCTCTCCTGGACCTGATCCGGCCGCAGCTGGCCGCTGAGCAGCCGGGTGTAGAACAGCTCCCGGAGAACAGGCAGGCTCTCCTCATACCGGCGGCGGAGGGTCTCCATGTCCCGGCGCTCCAGCCGCTGCCTGTCCAGCTGTTCCCGCAGCTTGGCCAGCACCTCCATCAGCTCCGCGGCGTTGATGGGCTTGAGGATGTACTCGGACACCCCCATCCCCACCGCCTGACGGGCGTATTCAAAGTCGTCAAAGCCGGAGAACACCACCAGCTTGGCCCCAGGCAGGGATTGTCTCAGGCGGCGGCACAGCTCCAGCCCGTCCATAAAGGGCATCTTGATGTCGGTGAGCAC
>JAAWBZ010000282.1 GCA_022792945.1 Oscillospiraceae bacterium
CTCAACCGGGAGATCCGCCGCCGCACCAGGGTAGTGGGCTGCTTCCCGGATGGCAACTCTGCTTTGATGCTGGTCTGTGCCAGGCTCCGCCATGTGGCCGGCACCCAGTGGGGTAACAAGAAATACATGAATATGAAGCACCTGGAGGCGGTTTCGGAAGATACCTCCATTGCCGGTTGACCTCTTTCTCCCAGAACTTGCAAACTTTTTTGCGCATTATTCTTGACAGTACCACCATGATCTATCCTCCAACTGGTTTTTAACTTAATCCTCATTTGTTCACGCCTGTTTTACTTCAGTTTTATTTATTGAAGAAATCTGAATAGGCAAATACCCCCCTCTGTTTTATCAAGACAAAAAGAAAATGCGCTTTTTGGAATAGCAAAAAGCCATACATATTGCAAAATACAGGGTAGCTCCAACAAACATATTTCCAACAGTTCCATTATTACTATATAGTGGTAAAAATGGCACAGAATCTCTATTCCACATTTGCATCACCAGCGGATGAATCAAATAGATGCCAAACGAAGTCTCTCCTAATATTTTTATCATACATTTAATTCTATTGGACAGCTGTGATAGGCTTTGCTCTTGAGCAAATACCCAGACAAACAAAGCTGACGCCATTAAAACAACTCCACAACTTCCCAATGCAAAAAAGGATTTATTTAGTGAACCGTCTTGCCAAGATAAATAGCTGGTTCCCCAATACGTCCAGCTCCACCCAAAAGCAAAAAGTACCGGGAGCCATTTTCTAAAAGGATGCCATAGCTCTTTCATTTCCATCAGAAAAGCTCCTAAGAAAAACAGTCCCATGTCCGGCCAAAATAGAGCAAAATAGGGCATTTTTACAAAATAATTGCTAAAATATTCGATGTCGTGTAGAATTGTTGGAATAATTAGAAGCAATAACAACAGATAAAGCTTTTGATGTCGATTCAAGGCCTGCCACAAAGTTGAAAGAAGCGGCAGCAACATATACAGACCGAGCAAGCAATAAAGGTACCACAAATGTGTTGCCTGCTCTTGAAAAAGCATATTTATAAACCTTTCAGGAGCAATATCACCACTAACACATATATAAATCAGACTCCAAAACAAAAGAGGAACCAGGAGTTTCGGAACTCGTTTTTGTATTGTGACTTTGATACTCTGTGGCTTTTGCAGAAGATAAGCCCCAGACAGCATATAAAAACAGGGAACCGCAAATGCTGTTAAGCTATTTATTGCTAAATTTGGAAATCCCAGATCCTCCGGCCTGTTGCAGGTACAGTGCAATAAAACGACGGTAAAGCAACTGATCCCTCGTAGCAAATCTCCTGCCAATTCATGATCATCCCTCTTCCTAACAGCGTTGCGCTTTGGAAAAAAGATTAAGCCTATGACAAAGATAGGAAACAATACAATCAAGATGTTTTTTGGTAATGTTTGTATCGTTGCTGAGGGAACGGAATATGACCATCCAAGCTCCACATAAGTCTCATTTTTGAAACTGAGTGGAATTATTTGGCCATTCATTTCAATTTTGACGTCACCTTCATTAGGTCCCACTGTAAAAATTAAATTTCTTTCTGTCCCAGTAGGCAATTCCAATGCAAGAGGTCCTTCTCCTGTAGCGGTATAGGTATTGGCCGAAGCCTCCCAAATCCATTGATCAGCACTTGATACCATGTCACTTGGGCTGCACCAAACACCATCGACTTGCGCACCACGAAATGTTACAGGGCCTGTCCCTATCACTGGTGAAATTACCACCTCTGTGGTGCTATGAAAGAATTGAAAAACTCCTGTTGCTGCTGCATAAACAACGGAAGCTGCAAAAAAAGCAGTAATTGCTGTGCAAATCCATGCTGCCGGTGTGCGTTTACTTATGGAATTTGTTGAAGGTCTTTCAACTACAGAAGAATTTCGGTCC
>JAAWBZ010000084.1 GCA_022792945.1 Oscillospiraceae bacterium
AATATCAGTGTGAAATTCAAATACGCTGACGAGTTCCGCCGTATAGCAGAATATATCGAGCTCAATTCCCCTATGGTTAGGGGGCCGCAGGCTGACCCCCTAACCTAAAAACAATTCCGTTTGCTTGTTTTCCTAATATATAACGCCCATATGCTCAATTTATGCAATATTTATTTTTCAGACCGGCCCTAGTTTCCTCTACTTACACCTTACAATTTTTCATCAGCCCCACCCATGCCATTTGATCATGGGCTTTCAATTCTTCGGTAGCTCCTGCCACTTTCGCCATGTCTGGCATCATCCTGTCCAGCCAGTCATTAGCGGTATCCTCAGTGTCCAACAGATGGGTGAACAGTTTACCCTCCATCAGCAGGGAGGCGTATAACTCGGATTTGTGGTCTTGCAAATAGGTCAGCCGCATACGACCTACTTGCCCGGGTCACTGGGCGGCAACGGTTCAGCGGTCAGATCAGGAATGTAGTAGTCTCCGACTTTGGTATAGGTCAATTCAAATTCCATTGTGAGGCCATTTCTCCCTTTTGATCAGTGTTTTCCACAGCGGTTTATAGCTGATTTTATAGTCGATCTTCCACCTTTCTAGGTCAGCGCTGACAGCAATCGACAGTGCTCTATGGCCTCTGGGCTATTATACCGCCTCTATTGAGGAAAACACAATGAAATCTTACGGTTCTGCTCTAAAAACTACGGAATACACAACGAATTATCTCTTGTTTTTGCCTGCATCAACTTGGGTATCATGACGCCTCTCCGGCGGTCACGTGCTCGTAGACCATCTTGGACAGTCCCACGATGTTGCTCTGACCGGCAGACGAACTCAAAATCTCCTCCGACATGACGCACAGCACGTATGTACAGCCGGGAGCCCACACAATGGCAGCGTCGTTCTCCACGCCGGCCAGCTCGCCGGTCTTGTTGGCTGTCTCCACGCCGTCGGGGACGCCCGCGGGGATTTTCCAGGTTCTGCTCTGTGCCCGCAGGCAGGCCAGCAGCTCGGCGGACGCCGTCTGGCTGACGCAGCTGCCCTCGTAAATCCGCGCCAGCACTGTGCCGCAGTCCTCCACCGAGGTATAGTTCTCCGGCGGCGACGGGGCCAGCATTTTGCGCGAAAGCTGGCTGTCCTCACAGCCCATGGCCGCGGCAAAGGCGTTCACCCGTTCCATCCCGGCGGCGGTGTCGCCGCCGCCCAGGCGGTCGATCAGCTCGTTGCAGGCCTCGTTGCTGCTGTCGGAGAGCATCGCGCGCAGCAGCTCCGGCGCGGCCTCCAGCTCCCCGGCCTCCAGCGCCTCACAGTACGCGCCGGCCACAAACAGCTTGATAAGGCTGGCCGCGGGCATGGGCGCGCTGCCAAGGGAGATGGTCTCACCGGTCTCCAGGCAGCGCCAGTAGAGCGCCCAATGACCGGTGCAGGTGGCCAGCTCCGCCTCCAGCGCGGCGCGGAGCGCCTCCGTCGCCGGATCGGGCGTCGGTTTCTCCGGCGGCGTCTCCGGCTCGGGCGGCGTCTCCGATTCAGGCGGTGCTTCGGGTGCGGGGGGCGCCTCGGGTTCGGACGGCGGCTCCGGAAGCGCCGCGGCGACCGGTTCGGACGGCTCCGCCGGCGCCTCGGGCTGCGGCTCCGGGGCGGCGGTCCAGGGTGCTGTCAGGTTTTCCGCCTCCTGACGGCAGGCTGCCAGCAGCAGGCAGGCCGCCGCCAGGAGCAGTATAAGCATTCGTCTTTTCATTTCAGCTCCAGCGTTCCAAACACATACTCGCCGCAGGTCTGCGCCGCGGCGGTCAGATGGTCCATGCTCACGTGGCTGGCCATAAACGCGACAATATAGGCGTTCGTCCCGTCGTCCACGATGGCGACCTCGTTGTACTTGTCTGACTTCTGTCCATTGAGGTTCATAAACGAGCCGCCCGCCGGCGCGACCTTTCCGATGCCGCTGGCGGCGGCAGAATCCTGGATCAGCATATTCTGCCGCAGGAACTTCCCGCCGATGCCAGCGAACTGGTCCGAGTAAAGCTCGCGGAGCATCCCGCAGAGATCCGCGCAGCTGACATAGTTGTCGTTCTGCGTGTAGTCGGTGGTGGAGAGAATGTAGTTGTTCAGCGAGACGCTGCCATAGCCGCGGCCATTGCAGACCTCGTTGATGGTCTGGAAGGTCAGATACTCCATCAGCGCGTTGGAGGCTGTGTTGTCGCTGTACTGGAGCATATAGCAGAGGAGGTCCTGCAAGGGAAGCGTCTGGCCCACGCGATTGCTCAGGACCGTCCGGCCGGCGGTGACGCGGCTGATGCGTACCGGCGCGTCCAGGGCCAGCGTGCCGTCCTCGTGCATGGCCGCCACCGCGTAGAGGATCGGAATATCCAGCAGCGCCGAGGACGAGAGCGCGTCGTTCATGCGCGCGGAGCCGACCATCTCCCCATCGGCCACGTCCATGACCGCAAAGGCCCAGACCGCGCCCGCGGCCCGCCCGGCCATATAGCTGTCCATGATGGCCGGATCGATCTTCAGGACCGGCGACGGCTCCGGAATCGGTTCCGGTTCCGGCTCCGGGAGTTCCGCCGGTTCCTCCGGCTTTTCAGATTTTTTCGGTTTTTGAGTTTGGTCCGGCAGCTGGGACGCCGCCGATTTCTCCGGTGACTCCGGTTCTGCCGATGCGGGGGCATCGGGGGGCTCCGGCGTTTCCGCGGACGCCGGGTCCTCCGGGAGCAGGTCGTGCGCCAGCTGCGTGTCGGAAGCAGACGGCAGCCGCGTGTCGGCGCGGTCGTCCTCCTGGTCCAGCATGGGGCGGATGACCCAGATTCCCACCGCGATTCCCGCCGCGACGAGCACGGCGGCAGCGGCGATCCATACGGCGACCAGTCCCTTGCGCTTTTTTCTCCCAGCGGACGGAGGCGGCGGCATCACAGGCGCGGACGCAGGTTCCTGCGCGGCAGGCTCCGCAGCAACCGGCGGTGCCGGCTCCGCTGCCGACGCGGCAGGTGCCGCAGCATCCATGGATGCCAGTGCCGCTATAAACTCCTGCGCAATAGGTTCCGGTTCTGTGCTGACCGCAGCCTCCGGCACATCAGGCGCAATGATCTCTGATGCTGCCGCGGGTTCCGGCGCCACAGCCGGTTCAGCCGCCGGGTCCGGCGCGATTGGCTCCAGCTCCGCCGCCGGTATGACCGGCGCAGCCGCTGGTGCCGGCGCGTGCATCTCGGCCTTCGCGCCGCAGTGGGTGCAGAACCTCGCCTCCGCCGCAATGGCGCGCCCGCATTCGGTGCAGAACTTCGCCGCCGGGACGGCCGCACGCTCCACCTTCGCCGCGCAGTAGGTGCAGAAATTCGCACGGTCCGAAATCTCTTTTTTGCAATTCCAACAAATCATAAACGGCTCCTCATCATTTCATGCAGCCTTGTCGGCACCAATCTGAATTTCCGGCATGAAAGCTCCCGCATGGCTGCAAATCATAACAAGAAAAGTATAGCATATTTTCCGCCTTTTTCAATAGGGATCCTGCCGCTGGCACTGTAGCTTCATAGAAAAGAAGGGCGCTGCAGAATGGCAGTTCCGCAGCGACCAGGACAGTCAGTACACCTCGCAAGCATACCGGGACCGGACAAAAAATATGATTACGCGTCCAACAAACGGCGTGCAGGTCAAATACGGGCTGGCTTTTGTTAGTCGCAGAGATGGTAGGCTGCTTTCAGCTGTTCCACCTCCGGCGGGGAGATGGACACGACCCGGCCCAGGGCGCGGGCGCTGAGGACGGCGCGCGCCGTGGCTTCCAGGACCTCCAGCCGGTCGAAGGCCTGGAGCAGCGAGCCGCCGGTGACCACCGCGCAGTCGTGGGCGGCCAGTGCGGCGGGACAGGCGGGGCCAAAGGCTCCGGCGGAGAGCGGCGCGGACAGCACGGGCAGGTCCCGCAGGAACACATAGCTCTCCGGCATCACCCGCGGGTCCAGCACCGCGTCGCTGATGGCGAAGGCCATGGCGTGGCGCGGCAACGCCTGTATAACGGCCCGGACGCCGGGGTCCGCGCGGTAGAGCGCCTCGTGGAACGCAGCCGCCCGGTCGGGGGTCCTGCCTGCCGCCCGCCGGCCGTCCCGGACCAGGACCAGATCGGCCTCCTCCAGGTGCGCCCGGTCCATCCCGTCTGGCGTGATCAGAAAACCGCCGTCCGGCAGGCGTAGGGAGCAGGTCCCGCCAACGGACGTGAACAGCCCCGTCCGGCAGGCGCGGCGCAGAAGGGCGATCATGTCCCGGCGCGCGGCTGCCTCCCCTGCGGCCGGCGCCTCCGGCGGAAGCTCCGGCAGCGCCGGCGGGTCGGCGGGCGACGGCGCTGTCCGGACTGTGCCGGCCCGCCGGGCCAGCAGCTCAATCTCCGCCAGCTCGTTGAGCAGCTCAAACCGCTGAAAGGCCGCGGGCAGATCCGCCGCGCCCACGCAGACGCCGTGGTTTTCCAGGATCGCCGCGTCACAGCCGCCGGCAAAGACGGCGCAGATGTTCCGCCCCAGTTCCTCACTGCCGGGCAGGGCGTAGGCCGCCGCCTGCACGCCGCCGCAGATCCGGCGCGCCAGGGGCAGGAGGTCCAGCTCCGGCGTCCGCCGGAGCATGGAAAAGGCCACCAGCCCCGGGGGATGGGCGTGGAGCACGGCATGGAGATCAGGGCGCGCCTGATAGATGGCCGTGTGGAAGGGCAGCTCCAGCGAGGGCTTGTGGGGGCCTTCCACACGGCCGTCGGGCAGGACGCGCAGGATGTCCCGCCGGGTGAGCGCGCCCTTGTCCACACTGCCCGGGGTGATCCAGATGCTGCCGTCCGGGCCGCGGACGGAGAGGTTGCCGCCGGAGGTGGTGGTCAGCCCCTTGTCGTAGATGCGCTGCATGTAGAGCGCCAGCTGTTCCGCCGGATGCAGACGGGATGTGTCCATCATGTGAGACCTCTTTTCGGATATATTTTCTCCGCCTTGACGGCGGCGGGGCCGGGGGCTATAATAGGCGTAACGGGAGGGAATACCATGCCATACGAGACGCTGCGCTGCACCTGCCCCGGTCTGGCGGGCGGCGTATTTGCCGAGGCCCATACGGGGCGGGGCGCGGACCGCTCGCCGGCGTTCTGCCTGGAGAATCTGTCGTCCCGGGCCAGGACGCTGGCCATCACCCTGGAGGACCTGAGCCACCCCATTGCCGGTTTTTCCCATTGGGTGATCTGGGATTTGCCGGCAGCGCCGCAAGTGCCGGAGGCCATCCCGGCAGGGCGGCGTGTGCCGGAGCTGGGGGCCGTGCAGGGCGCAGCCTACGGCTTCCACCGCTACGCCGGCCCCAAGCCGCCCCGGGGCAGGCAGCACACCTACCGCTTCACCGTCTACGTCCTGGACTGTGCTCTGGGCCTGCCCGCCGGGGCGGGGAAGCGGCGGCTCCTGCGGCGGATGGAGGGGCATATTTTGCAGGCGGGCCGGCTGGAGGCCGTGTTCGGCTAGGCGGTCTCCTCCAGAAAGGCGGCGATGATGGCCGCGGCGTTGCCGATGCAGGCGCTGCAGGGCCGCTGGGCGTAGTAGGCCTCGGTCCGCGCCGCCGGGACGTAGTGGTCCGGCCCCTCCGCCAGCCCCAGCAGCTCCCGGCAGAGGATGGTGCCGTGCCGCTCCCGGAAGGCGGCGGCCAGGGCCTGGACGCGGCGGTAGTGCTCGGCCTTGGCCTGGGGGTCGGCGGGGTCGGAATAGCCCCGCAGGAGCCCGGCGATCATGAACATGGCGCTGACCGCGCCGCAGACCTCCCGCAGGCGGCCCATGCCGCCGCCGAAGGAGGCGGAGAGCCGCGCGGCGGTCTCCCAGTCCATGGGCAGCCGGTCGGTGAAGGCCAGCAGGACGGATTGCGAACAGTTGTAGCCCTCATGGAACAGAGCTTGGGCTTTGGCGGCGTAGTCGGTCATGGCGTGTCCTCCTGAGCGGTCAGAATTCTTCTAATAGGATACCGCGCCGCGGGTCCCGCTGTCAAGGGCGGCTTGTAAAAGCGGGGAGATTGTGGTAAGATATGGGCGTAATGTACGAAACAGGAGGCGCTACGCATGCGGATCTATGAGTCGGCGGAGGATTACCTGGAGGCGATCCTGATGTTGCGGGAGCGGCTGGGGATGGTGCGGTCCATCGATGTGGTCAACGAGCTGGGCTACTCCAAGCCCAGCATCAGCGTGGCCATGAAGAAGCTGCGGGAAAACGGCTTTGTGGAGATGGACACTGGCGGCTATATCACTCTGACGCCCGCGGGAGAGGAAATCGCGGAGCGGATCTACAGCCGCCACCGGCTACTGACCGAGTTTTTCATCCGCCTGGGTGTCCCGGCGGACGTGGCCGCGGCAGACGCCTGCAAGGTGGAGCATGATCTGAGCGAGGAGACCTTCGAGAAGATCAAGGACCACGCCCTGGGCCGGATCGCGGAGGAAGCATAGCAAAAAAGACGCATGCGCCAGGCGCGTGCGTCTTTTTTGCCGTCGGGCTATGGTGAATTTATACAAGAAACAGCGGGAAAAGCACAGCATAGCCGTGCGCAACGTCTGGTTAGTCATGAAAAACCCAAGAAAAACAGCGAAATAGTAAAAAAATGAACGAAAAATTTCTTGATTTTATGGAGAATTCTGCTTATTTTTGAAGAAAATATCCGGATTTTGTGCAAGATAACGAATAACCCCTGGAAAACCACTGCAAATTCATACAAATATAAATATATCGATACTTGTATATCGAAATCCGGGGTGCTATAATGGCGGTAAGGAGCCGAGGATGCTCTTTCGAGACAGGGGAGGACACTATCCTCCCGGTTTTCAGAACTTTGAAATGTGAGGGAAAGAATTATGAGCAAGATCACGATCATTGGTGCGGGCAGCGTCGGCTCCGCGATTGCGAACAATATGGTCACCATGGGCGTTGCCACAGAGATCCTCCTGATCGACGTGAACCGCGAGAAGGCGTTCGGCGAGGCGCTGGACATCTATCAGGGGGTTGCGTTCTGCTCTCCCGCCATCGTCCGCAGCGGCGACTATCCGGCTGCGGAGGGATCCGACATTGTTATCATCACCTCCGGCATCGCCCGCCGCCCCGGCCAGACCCGGCTGGAGCTGACGCAGACCAACGTGAATATCCTAAAGGATATCGCGCCGCAGATTGTCAAATACGCCCCCAATGCCATCTACATCATCGTCTCCAACCCGGTGGACGTGCTGACCTACCTGTTCCACAAGATCTCCGGCGTGCCCGAGAACCATATCATCGGCTCCGGCACGGTGCTGGACACGGCGCGGCTCCAGTCCAAGCTGGCCAAGCGTCTGCGCATCAGCCCCAAGAACGTCCACGCCCATGTCTACGGCGAGCACGGCGACTCCTCCTTCGTGCCCTGGTCCCTGGCGACCATTGCCAACAACCACATCGACCACTACAAGGAGTCCGCCCCCAACAGCGAGAAGATCAACTGGAACCGGGACTACGAGGAGATCGAGGAGTTTGTCCGCACCTCCGGCGCGCAGGTCATCAAGGCCAAGGGCGCGACTTTCTACGCCGTGGCCATCGCGGTGTGCCACATCTGCAAGTGCATCTTCTCCGGCGCGGGCACGGCGCTGACGGTCTCCACGCTGATGCACGGAGAGTACGGCGTGGACGACGTGTGCCTGAGCACCCTGGCCATTGTGGACCGGGACGGCGTGCGGGGCAAGATCGTCAACAAGCTGACGGATGACGAGGTGGCAAAGCTCCAGAAGAGCGCCGCCAAGCTCAAGAGCGTCATCAGCCAGCTGGATATCGACTAACACAGAAGAGCGGAGGAGATTTCGGATGGAATATCGCATGGAACGGGACTCCATGGGCGAGATGAAGGTGCCCGCCGACAAGTACTGGGCTGCCCAGACCGAACGCAGCCACGAGAATTTTGAGATCGGCGTCGGCATCGAGACGATGCCCCGGGAGATCACCTATGCTTTCGGCATTTTGAAGAAGGCGGCGGCCATCGCCAACCACGCGCTGAAGCCGGAGAAGATGACCGAGGAAAAGCTCCGGGTCATTTCCCAGGCCTGCGACGAGGTCATGACCGGGAAGCTCAACGAGCACTTCCCCCTGGTGGTCTGGCAGACCGGCTCCGGCACCCAGTCCAATATGAACGCCAATGAGGTCATCGCCAACCGCGGCAATGAGCTGGCCGGGAAGAAGCTGCTGCACCCCAACGACGATATCAATATGTCACAGTCGTCCAACGACACCTTCCCCACTGCCATGCACATCGCGGCGGTGCTGGCCATCGAGGACCGGCTGATTCCGGCCATCGACCGCCTGACGGAGACCTTCCGCCGGCTGGAGGCGGAGCATGAGGGCGTCGTCAAGTCCGGCAGGACCCATTTGCAGGACGCCACGCCGATCAAATTCTCCCAGGAGATTTCCGGCTGGCGCAGCAGCCTGGAGAAGGACAGGAAGATGCTGCTGCTGGCTCTGCCGGAGCTGAAGGAGCTGGCCCTGGGTGGTACCGCCGTGGGCACCGGACTCAATGCCCCCAAGGGCTTTGACACCGCCGTGGCCCAGGCTGTGGCCGGGATCACAGGGCGGGACTTTGTCACGGCGGAGAATAAATTCCACGCCCTGACCTCCAAGGACGAGCTGGTCTTTGCCCACGGAGCCATCAAGGCCCTGGCGGCGGACATGATGAAGATTGCCAACGACGTCCGCTGGCTGGCCTCCGGCCCGCGGGACGGCCTGGGGGAGATCTTCATCCCCGAGAACGAGCCCGGCTCCTCCATCATGCCCGGCAAGGTCAACCCCACCCAGTGCGAGGCCGTCACGATGGTGGCTGTGCAGGTCATGGGCAACGACGTGGCCGTGGGTCTGGCGGCGTCCCAGGGCAACTTTGAGCTGAATGTGTTCATGCCGGTGTGTGCCTATAACTTCCTCCAGTCGGCGCGGCTGCTGGCGGAGGCCATGGTGTCCTTCAACGACAAGTGCGCCGCGGGCATCCGGGCCAACCGGGAGAAGATGGCCCACAACCTGCACAACTCCCTGATGCTGGTGACGGCGCTGAACCCCTACATCGGCTACGACAACGCGGCCAAGACCGCCAAGAAAGCCTACAGGGAAAATATCTCGCTGAAGGAGGCCTGCGTGCAGCTGGGATTCCTGACGGCGGAGAAATTCGACGAGGTGTTCCACCCGGAGCAGATGGCGTAGGCGTAAGGAAGGGAAAGAAATATGGTTTTTAGTTATTTTCCGGGCTGCACCCTGAAAACCCGCGCGAAGGAGCTGGACCAGTACACCCGGGCGTCGGCCGGGGCCCTGGGCATCACGCTGGAGGAGCTGCCCGAGTGGCAGTGCTGCGGCGCGGTCTATCCCCAGGCTAAGGATGAGATCGCCACCAAGCTCTCCTCCGTCCGCGCCCTGGCCGCGGCCAGGGACCTGGGGCGGGAGCTGGTGACGGTCTGCTCGGCCTGCCACCACGTCATCAAGCGGGTGAACGGGGATCTGCGGACCGATGCGGACATCGCCCTGCGGGCCAACAACTACCTGGCTCTGGAGACGCCCTACCACGGCGAGACTACAGTGCTTCACTACCTGGAGGTCCTGCGGGACCGCCTGGGCTTTGACAGGCTGGCGGAGAAGGTGGTCCGCCCCCTGACCGGGCGGCGAATCGGCGCGTACTACGGCTGTCTCCTGCTGCGCCCCGGCCGGGAAATGCAGTTCGACAACCCCGAGAAGCCCACGATCCTGGAGGACTTTATCCGCGCCCTGGGCGCGGAGCCGGTGATCTATGCCAACCGCAACGAGTGCTGCGGCGGCTATGTCACCCTGGAGAACAAGCCCTTGGCTGTCAAAAAGGCCAGCGCGGTTACGGCCTCGGCCAGGGCCAACGGCGCCGCGTGCCTGATCACGGCGTGCCCCCTGTGTATGTACAACCTGCAAAGGAACGCGGAGGGGGACCTGCCGGTTTACTACTTTACCGAACTGCTGGCCGAGGCGCTGGGCGTGAAGGAGGCGGAGAAGCATGCGTAAAAATGAAGAGCTGGCCGCCGAGGTCCGGCGCATCAGCGGCGTCAATCCCCGCCTGTGCATGAAGTGCGGCAAGTGCTCGGCCACCTGCCCGGCCTTCGACGAGATGGACTACCACCCCCATCAGTTCGTGGACCTGGCGGACCAGGGCCGGGTGGAGGAGCTGATGGATTCCCGGGGCATCTGGAACTGCCTCTCCTGCTTTGCTTGCCTGGAGCGCTGCCCGCGCATGGTGGAGCCGGCCCGGCTCATTGAGGCGGTCCGCCTGACCATGATCCGCCGGCAGGACCAGAACCACCTGAAGCCCCAGGACATCCCGGCGCTGCTGGACGAGGACCTGCCACAGCAGGCTATCACCAGCGCGTTCCGGAAATACGCGAAGTAAGGGGAGGGGAGAAGTATGCAAAGAATCGGCGTATTTGTCTGCTGGTGCGGCACCAACATCGCCGCCACCGTGGACGTGCAGGCGGTGTCCGACGCCCTGGGCAGGGAGCCGGGCGTCGTCTATGCCGCCAACTATCAATATATGTGCTCCCAGGCCGGTCAGGATATGATCCGCGACGCCATCCGGGAGCATGACCTGGGCGGCGTGGTCATCTGCTCCTGCTCGCCCAGGATGCACGAGGCCACCTTCCGCAAGACCACGGAGAAGGCCGGCCTCAACCCCTATATGGTGGAGATCGCCAACATCCGCGAGCAGTGCTCCTGGATCCACAAGGACAAGGAGACCGCCACGGAAAAGGCCATTATCCTGGGCCGCGCGGCCATTGCCAAGGTCCACCTCAACGCGCCCCTGACCGCCGGGGAAAGCCCGGTCACCAAGCGCGCCCTGGTCATCGGCGGCGGCATCGCCGGCATCCAGACGGCGCTGGACATCGCCGACGCCGGCTTCCCGGTGGACATTGTGGAGAAAAAGCCCACCATCGGCGGCAAAATGACCCAGATCGACAAGACCTTCCCCACGCTGGACTGCGCGGCCTGCATCCTGACGCCGAAAATGGTGGAGGCAGCCCAGAATGAGAACATCCGTATCATTTCCTATGCCGAGGTGGAGTCGGTCAAGGGCTTTGTGGGCAATTTCACCGCCACCATCCGCAAGAAAGCGCGGTATGTCAAGGAGGACGTCTGCACCGGCTGCGGCCTGTGCACCGAGAAGTGCCCGCAGAAGAAGGTGCCCAACGAGTTTAACCTGGGCCTGGACAACCGCCGGGCCATCTACATCCCCTTCGCCCAGGCGGTGCCTAAGGTGGCGACCATCGACGCCAATTACTGCACTATGCTGAAAACCGGCAAGTGCGGCATCTGCTCCAAGGTCTGTACCGCCGGGGCCATCGACTACAAGCAGAAGGATGAGCTGATCGAGGAGCAGTACGGCGCCATCGTGGTGGCCACGGGCTTCAATCCCATCCAGCTGGACCGCTACGACGAGTACGCCTATTCCCAAAGCCCCGACGTGGTGACGTCGCTGGAGTTCGAGCGGCTGATGAACGCCGCTGGTCCCACCGCGGGCACGCTTCTGCGGCCTTCCGACGGGCAGCATCCCCATACACTGGTGTTCGTCCAGTGCGTCGGCTCCCGGGAGACCCGGGACTGCGGCAAGCCCTACTGCTCGAAAATCTGCTGCATGTACACCGCCAAGCACGCCATGCTCTGCCGGGAGAAGTACCCGGATACCGAGGTGTACGTCTTTTACATCGACGTCCGCACCCCCGGCAAGAACTTCGATGAGTTCTACCGCCGCGCGGTGGAGGAATACGGCGTCCACTATATCAAGGGCATGGTGGGCAAGGTGGTCCCCGAGGGCGGTAAGCTGAAGGTCCAGGCGTCCAACCTGCTGACCAATGAGCAGATCCATATTGATGCGGACATGGTGGTCCTGGCCGCGGCCATCGAGCCGGACGAGAGCGCCCGCTCCATTGCCACCATGCTCACCGCCTCCATGGACACGAACGATTTCTTTACCGAGGCCCATCCCAAGCTCCGTCCGGTGGAGAGTCCCACGGCGGGCATCTTCCTCTCGGGCGTCTGCCAGGGCCCCAAGGATATCCCAGAGACCGTGGCACAGGCGGGCGCGGCGGCGTCCAAGGTAATCGGGCTGCTGGTCAAGGACAAACTGGTGAGCAATCCCTGCGTGGCTGAGGCCGACGAGCTGATGTGCAACGGCTGCTCCAGCTGCGAGAAGGTCTGCCCCTACGGCGCCATCACCTATCAGGACAAGGAATTCCGCGGGCCGAACCGCACGACGCTTCTGCGGCGGGTGGCCTCGGTGAACCCGGCGGTATGCCAGGGCTGCGGCGCGTGTACCGTGGCGTGTCCCAGCGGGGCCATGGACCTCAAGGGCTTCTCCACGAGACAGATCATGGCGGAGGTGGATGCCATATGCAAGTGAACCAAGAATTTACCCCCACCATTGTGGCCTTCTGCTGCAACTGGTGTTCCTACGCCGGCGCGGATCTCTCCGGCACCAACCGGCTGAGCTATCCGGCCAATGTGAAGATCATCCGCGTGCCCTGCTCCTGCCGGGTGAACCCCATGTTCATCCTGCGGGCGTTCCAGCGGGGCGCCGACGGCGTGATCCTCTGCGGCTGCCACCCCGGCGACTGCCACTACACCACCGGCAACTACTACGCCCGCCGCCGGATGACGCTGCTGTTCTCCATGCTGGACTACCTGGGCATCGAGAAGGAGCGCACCCGCGTGGAATGGGTCTCCGCCGCCGAGGGCGCCAAGTTCGCCGCCACCATGAACGACTTCGTGGCGACTGTGACGCGCCTGGGCGAGAACAAGAGACTGGAGGACCTGAGATGCAAGAGATGATCCGCGCAAAGGCCATCGAGCTGCTGGAAAACGGCACGGTGGATCGGGTCCTGGGCTGGAAAGCCGGCGAGTTCTTCTACGACCTGACCCCGGCGGTGTTCACCAGCCGGGAGGAGATCGAGAAGGAACTGGTGTTCTCCGATTTTTCCGGTGCGAACCTGTCGAAATATCTGATCCGCGAGAGCCGGAAGGACGGCAAGGTGGCGGCGTTTTTAAAGCCCTGCGACACCTATTCCTTCAACCAGCTTTTGAAGGAGCACCGCATCTGGCGGGACCGCGTGTACGTCGTGGGCGTGGCCTGCGACGGGATGTGCGACGTGGAAAAGCTCCGCGCCGCCGGGGCCAAGGGCATTCTGAAGGTGACGCAGGACGGCGGAAACCTGAAAATTGACACCCTCTACGGCGAGCGGACCATGCCGAGAGGCGAGGCCCTGGCTGAGCGATGCGCCCACTGCAAGAGCCGCAGGCTGGTGGCCTGCGACGAGAAGCTGGGCGAGGATGGCGAGGTCAGCGAGGACTGCGGCCGGTTCGACCAGGTGGCGGCCCTGGAGGCCATGACGCCCGACGAGCGCTTCGCGTTCTGGCGGGGCGAGCTGTCCCGGTGCATCCGCTGCAATGCCTGCCGGGACGTCTGTCCGGCCTGCACCTGCGAGAAATGCGTGTTTGACAATCCCGGCTCCGGCATCGCCCAGAAGGCGGCGGCCAACAGCTTTGAGGAAAATATGTTCCACATCATCCGGGCCTTCCACGTAGCCGGCCGCTGCACCGACTGCGGCGAGTGCTCCCGGGTCTGCCCGCAGCATATCCCCCTGCACCTGCTCAACCGCAAGTTCATCAAGGATATCAACGAATTCTACGGTGTGTACCAGTCCGGCGCGGACACCGAGACCCGTCCGCCGCTGACAAACTTTGAGAAGGACGACTGTGAGCCTTCAGTGGTTTACGAGAGGGGAGGGAAGGAATCGTGAAAAAGATTGCGCTTTCCAGGCTTGGCGACCTGTTTGCGGCTGTATCCGCCGGGCAGAAGCTCTATATCCCCTCCGACAGCCGGGGGCAGGCCCAGTTCCTGCCCTATGAGCCGGGCATGGAGCTGACAAAAGCCCTCAACACCGTCCGCAGCGCAAAGGACCTGTTCTTCCCCCAGACGGAGAATCTGGTGGGCTTCCAGGTGCGGGGCAAGGAAATCTCGGTGGTGGACCGGCGGGACCCGGGCGAGCCCTTTGTGGTGTTCGGCGTGCGGGCCTGCGACGCGGCCAGCTTTGAGATCCTCGACCGGGTGTTCCTGTCCGACCCGGTGGACACCTTCTACGCGGCCCGGCGCGCTCACGGCACGGTGGTGACCCTCAGCTGCCCGCAGCCGGAGGAAACATGCTTCTGCGGCGTGTTCAGTATCGACCCGGCGGCTCCGGGCGGGGACGTCTCCGGCTGGATGGCCGGCGAGGCCCTATGCTTGCGGGCCAATACGGAGAAGGGCGCGGCGCTGCTGGCCTCGCTGGACCTGCTGGAGGACGCCGGCGAGGCGGAGATCGAGCGGTCCCAGGCGGCGACCCGGGCGATCCTCAAAAAGCTGCCGCTGGCGGACCTGAGCCTGGAGGGCTTCGACGGGGAGCACCTGATGCAGCGCTTTGAAAGCCCCGCCTGGGCCAAGCTCTCCGAGTCGTGCCTGGGCTGCGGCACGTGCACCTTTGTCTGCCCCACCTGCCAGTGCTACGACGTGCGGGACTTCGATACCGGCCGCGGCGTGGAGCGCTTTCGCTGCTGGGACAGCTGCATGTACTCCGACTTCACCATGATGGCCCACGGCACCAACCGGCCCACTCAGCTGGAGCGGTTCCGCCAGCGGTTCATGCACAAGCTGGTGTACTTCCCGGCCAACAACGACGGCGTCTACGGCTGCGTCGGCTGCGGCCGGTGCCTGAGCCGGTGCCCCATCTCCATGAACATCGTGAAAGTGGCCAGGACGCTGGGGGAGGAAACGAAATGAACGTGAGACAAGATCCACTGATCCCCATGATCGGCGTGGTGACCGATATCCGCACCGACACGCCCGACGTCAAGACCTTCCGCGTGGTGGGCCTGGACGGGAAGAAGCCCTTCGAGCACATCCCCGGCCAGTGCGCCATGCTCTCCATGCCGGGGGTGGGGGAGGCGCTGTTCTCCATCACCTCCTCGCCCACCAACCAGGATTATCTGGAGTTTTCCATCAAAAAATGCGGCTGCGTGACCAGCTGGCTCCATGAGATGGATGTGGGACAGCAGGTGACGCTGCGCGGGCCCTACGGCAACGGCTTCCCGGTGGACACGGACTTCCGGGGGAAGGACCTGCTGTTCATCGCCGGTGGCATTGGCCTCGCGCCACTGCGCTCGGTCATCAACTACGTCCGGCATTACCGCGACCGCTACGGCGCGGTGGACATCGTCTACGGCTCGCGGAGCAAGGAGGACCTGGTGGACTACCAGGAGATCCTGGACGAGTGGTGCCGGGAGGACGGCATCCAGGTCCACCTGACCATCGACCGCGAGCAGCCGGACTGGGACGGCCATGTGGGCTTTGTTCCCAACTATGTCAAGGAGCTGAGCTTTGACACCGGCAAGACCGTGGTCATGTGCGGACCGCCCATTATGATCAAGTTCACCCTGGCGGGCCTCCTGGAGCTGGGCTTTGTCCGGGAGCAGGTGTACACCACCTTTGAGCTGAAAATGAAGTGCGCCCTGGGCAAATGCGGCCGCTGCAACATCGGGGACAAGTATGTCTGCAAGGACGGCCCGGTGTTCCGGCTGGACCAGATGACTGAGCTGCCGGACGAGTATTGAGGTAAGGAGAATTTCGATGGAACAAATGGTGAATGTTTTCCTCTTTGGAAAGAAATACGAGGTCCCGGCCAGCCTGACCATTATGGAAGCCATGGAGTACGCCGGCTACCAGCTGGTCCGCGGCTGCGGCTGCCGCAACGGCTTCTGCGGTGCCTGCGCCACCATCTACCGCATCCAGGGCGACCGGGAGCTGAAGGCGTGCCTGGCCTGCTCGACCCAGGTGCAGGACAATATGTACGTGGCGACGCTGCCCTTCTTCCCGCTGGTGAAGGAGATCTACGACATCGAGAGGGTCAAGCCCACCGAGCAGATCATGATGCAGCTCTATCCGGAAATCTATGCCTGCGTGGGCTGCAACGCCTGTACCAAGGTCTGCCCCCAGAGCCTCAACGTCATGCAGTACATCGCCTACGCCCAGCGGGGCGAGTACGAGAAGTGCGCCGAGGAATCCTTTGACTGCGTGATGTGCGGCATCTGCTCGTCCCGGTGCCCCGCGGGCATCTCTCACCCCCAGGTGGCCATGCTGGCGCGGCGGCTCAACGGCAAGTATCTGGCCCCGCACTGCGATCATCTGGATGTACGGCTCCAGGAGATCCGGGAGGGCAAGTTCGAGGCGCTCATCGAGAGCCTGATGGGAAAGCCCCTGGACGAGATCAAAGAGCTGTACAACACCCGCGAAATTGAGAAATAAGGGAGGGCTTCAGAATGTATCAGGATCAAGCGATGCAGGAATCTATCCGCAGGGTGGAGGCCGCGCGAGCGGAAAATGTGAAGCTCGACCCCAGAAGAATGACCGCCGAGGAGAAGGAGACGCTCCTGGCGACGTATCATCCCGACTATAGGCAGGACCAGTTTGAGGTCCTGAAAATGGGCCCCAACCAGGGTGACAAGGTGCCCGTGGAGCTGGCGGCGCTGCTCCAGGCCAATTCCCGCATCGCCGGGAAGCAGATCGACCTGAGCCGCCCCGACTACGATGTGGACGTCCTCATCATCGGCGGCGGCGGCGCAGGTGCCTCCGCGGCCATCGAGGCCGATAACGGCGGGGCCAAAGTCCTGGTGGTCACCAAGCTGCGCATGGGCGACGCCAACACTATGATGGCCGAGGGCGGCATCCAGGCCGCCGACAAGGCCAACGACAGTCCCGCCCAGCACTTCCTGGACGCCTTCGGCGGCGGCCACTTCGCGGCGCAGAAGGACCTCCTCTATAAGCTGGTCACAGAGGCACCCGATGCCATCCACTGGCTCAGCGATCTGGGCGTGGAGTTTGACAAGGCTCCCGACGGCACCATGATCACCACCCACGGAGGCGGCACCTCCCGCAAGCGGATGCACGCGGCCAAGGACTACTCCGGCGCGGAGATCATGCGCACCCTCCGGGACGAGGTCCTCAACCGGGGCATCCCCGTGGTGGACTTCACCGCCGCCATTGAGCTTATCAAGGACGAGAAGGGCCAGTGCGCCGGCGCGGTGCTTCAGAATATGGAGACCGGCCAGCTGCTCATCGCCCGGGCCAGGACCTTGGTCATCGCCACCGGCGGCGCGGGACGGCTCCACTACCAGGGCTTCCCCACCTCCAACCACTACGGCGCCACCGCCGACGGCCTGATTCTGGGCTACCGGGCGGGGGCGAAGCTGCTCTACCCGGACACGCTGCAATACCATCCCACCGGCGCGGCTTTCCCGGCGCAGATCTTCGGCGCGCTGGTGACAGAGAAGGTGCGCTCCCTGGGGGCGATGCTCATCAACGTCCACGGCGAGGCCTTCATGAACCCCCTGGAGACCCGCGACGTCTCGGCGGCCTCTATCATCCGCGAGTGCACCGACCGCGGCAACGGCGTCAAGACCCCTGAGGGCAGCGCCGTATGGCTGGATACCCCCATGATTGAGATCAAGAACGGCCCCGGCACCATTGAAAAGCGCATTCCGGCCATGATGCGGATGTTCGGCAAATACGGCATTGATATCCGCAGGGAGCCGATCCTGGTCTACCCCACGCTGCACTACCAGAACGGCGGCCTGAAAATTTCGTCCAACGGCATGACGGAGATTGAAAACCTGTTTGTGGCCGGCGAGGCCGTGGGCGGCATCCACGGGCGCAACCGCCTGATGGGCAACAGCCTGCTGGATATCATCGTTTTTGGCCGCAACGCCGGGCGGAACGCCGCGGCCAAGGCCAAGGACGTGACTGCGGGGGCGCTGACCCTGGCACATGTGGAGGCGTTCCAGCGGGAGCTGGCGCAGGCCGGCATCGAGACCGGCACAGTCTCTCCCAAGCTGCTGCCGGATTATACCCGCAAGGCGTAAACGAGAAGGAGAGGGATCATGGTCGCATATTTTGGCAGCGTTCTCTCCTCGCTCATGACCACCTTGTTCTTTGTGTTTGCCATCGCCACCATCGGCTATCTGATCGGCGGCATCGAGGTCAAGGGCATCTCCCTGGGGACGGCAGGCGTGCTGCTGGCGGCGCTGGTCTACGGCGTCGTAGCCAATCAGGTGGGCTCCTTCCAGGTGGGGGAGCATACCATCGTGCTCTTTGACAACGACACCATCAAGCCGCTCTACTCCGTGATCTCCAGCCTAGGCACCGCGCTGTTTGTCACGGCGGTGGGCCTGATTGCTGGTCCCAAGTTCTTCCGGAACTTCCATAAAAGCTCCATCTCCTATGTTCTCATGGGCCTGATCGTGATCGTGGCGGGCATCTTGACTACGGTGGTGATCAAGCTGCTCTCAGGCATCTCGTCGTCCATGGCGGTGGGGCTGCTCACCGGCGCGCTGACCAGTACGCCCGGCCTCTCTGCCGCCAAGGACGCCGCGGCGGACCCGGATGCCGTGACGGCGGGCTATGGCATCGCGTATCTCTTCGGCATCCTGGGCGTGGTGTTCTTCGTGCAGCTGGTGCCCCGGTTCCTCCATGTGAACATTGAGGAGGAGCGGCGCAAGTTCGTGGCTCACGACGTGCAGCACCTGCGCATCCGCCGCCGGGTGCTCAAGAAGATTGACGGACTGGACTTTTTCCCGTTCATGATGACGGTGTTCGGCGGCCTGATTCTGGGCAGCCTCAAAATTCCGGGTATCAATTTCTCTCTGGGCTCCTCCGGCGGCACGCTGATCATGGGCCTGATCGTGGGCCATTTCGGCCACCTGGGCAAGATCGACCTCTCGGAGGACAAGCACACGCTGAACTTTTTCCGGGAGCTGGGGCTGATGCTCTTCCTCATCGGCGCGGGCGTCCCGGGCGGTGTGAACTTTGTGCGGTACGTGAGGGCGTCCTATTTCATCTACGGCGCGATCATGACCCTGGTGCCCATGATTCTGGGCTTTATCCTGGGCAAATATGTGTTCAAGCTGAGTATTTTCAATAACCTGGGTTCCCTGACCGGCGGCATGACCAGTACGCCGGCCCTGGGAACGCTTATCAGCGTTGCCGGCACCGACGACGTGGCCGCGGCCTACGCCGCGACGTACCCCATCGCGCTGGTGGTGGTGGTGCTGCTGTCCAAGTTCCTGGTGACCGTATTCTGAGCAAAAAAGACGCCGCCTGCAAGAAGCGGCGTCTTTTTCGCGCGCGGATTTGTTGCATTTTGCCGTTGACGGCCCGTCCGGCGCTCTCTATAATTGTATCATTGTATAGAATCGTTATCTGCAAAGGAGAAGGGCCATGTATCAGATCATCGACGCCCACTGCCATATCTACCCCGAGGCCATCGCCCGGAAGGCCGCGGCCAACACCGGGAATTTTTACGGCGGCCTGCCGTCCACCTGCGACGGGACCGTAGCCGCGCTGCTGGCCGAGGGGGACGCCTGCGGCATCGACCACTTTGTGGTCCAGTCGGTGGCCACCAAGCCGGAACAGGTGCAGTCCATCAACGAATTCATCGCCCGTGAGGTGTCGCTGCACCCCGGCCGGCTGACAGGACTGGGGACGCTCCACCCAGACAGCAAAGATATCGAGGCCGACGTGCGCCACCTGATGGAGCTGGGCCTCCACGGCGTCAAGCTCCACCCGGATATCCAGCGGTTCAAGCTGGACGACTACCGGTGCCTGCACATTTACGACCTGTGCGAGGGCTGTTTGCCCATCCTGATCCATACCGGTGACAACCGCTTCGACTACTCCAACCCCAACCGCTTGCTGCCGGTCCTGGAGATTTACCAGAATTTAACAGTGATCGGCGCGCACTTCGGCGGTTACTCCATCTGGGAGGAGGCGGCGCGGCAGCTGCGGGGCATTCCCAACCTCTATGTGGACTGCTCGTCCACCCTGTTTGCCCTGGAGGATGACGCCGTGGTGGATCTGATCTACGCCTACGGCGCGGACCGGGTGCTGTTTGGCACTGACTATCCCATGTGGTCGCCGTCGGCGGAGCTGGCGCATTTCATGCAGCTGGAGCTGACAGAGGAAGAGCGGAGGATGATTCTGCATGAGAATGCCGAGCGCGTGTTCGGCATCGGCTGAGAAAGGAGCCTTTTATGAAACGATGGTTTGCCATGCTGCTGACGCTGGCGCTGCTGGCGGGGACAGTCCCTGCGGCCAAGGCGGCGGACGGCGGCTATACGGACGTCCCGGCGGACAGCTGGGCTGCCTCCAGTATTGAGACGGCCCGTCAAAACGGACTGATGCAGGGGATCGGCGGCGGGCGGTTCGGCTATGGCCAGACGCTGACCCGGGCGCAGTTTGCCACGATGCTGTGCAATTTGATGCAGTGGGAGGCCGCGATACCGGCGTCGCCGTCGTTTTCGGATGTCGCCGCCTCGGCCTGGTACTATGGCAGCGTGGAGGCCGCCTTGGCCCATGGCGCGGCGGATCCCGGCGGGGCTTTTCGGCCCGAGGCAGCAATCACCCGGGAGGAGATGGCCGTCATGTTCGTCCGCGCGCTGGGCCTGCGGGACGCGGCGGAGAAACGGGGTGAGGCGGTCCTGCCGTTTCGGGACGTGACTGCCAACCGCGGGTACATCGCCGTGGCGTATCAGCTGGGCATTGTCAACGGCAAGAGCGCTGACGTCTTTGCCCCCGCGGCCACGGCCAGCCGCCAGGAGGCCGCGGCCATGCTGGTACGGGTCTGGGAGAAATACCGGGCCGAAACCGGCTTTGTCCACGGCTTTTACGCCATTTCCGCCTACACCCAGCGGGATCTGGCCGCGCAGATGGATGCTGTGACCTACCACTGGTCCACCATGGGGGCCGACGGCACGCTGGATACCGTCTCGGGTGACTACCGGGTGCCGGACAGCTATGAGAGCATCGTCCGTTACCTGGGGGACACGCCGGCACATCTGGGCGTCTACATGGACGAGAGCGGCGGCGCGCTGGACCTGCTGCTGGACCCGGCTGGGCGAAGCCGTGCCGCGGCGTCCATTCTGGCGGAGCTGGACCGTACATATGAGGCGGTGGGAAAAAATCCCTATTCCGGTGTCACTGTGGACTTTGAGGGCCTGCGGGGCGAGGCGGTGAAAACGGCGTTCACAGCGTTTTTGACTGAGCTTTCGGAGGGCCTGCGCCAAAGGGGGGACAGCCTCTATGTGGCGGTGCAGCCGGTGCTGCGGGACGGGGCATACTATGACGGGTTTGACTGCCGCGCCATCGGGGCGCTGGCCGATAAGGTCATTTTGATGGCCTATGACTATCAGCCGGCCAGCCTTGCCGGCTATCTGGGCACCAACTGGCAGGAAAACGCGGCCCTGACGCCCATCGGGCAGGTCTACGACGCCCTGGAGGCCGCCGTGGACCCGCAGACCGGCGTGGAGGACGTGTCCAAGCTGGTGCTGGGCCTCAGCTTCAACGCGCAGGGCTGGGAGATCGACGAGGCGGGAAAGCTCCAGAGCGAAACGCCGGTGAGCATCCGCGTGGCGCGGATCGAAGAGGTGCTTGCCGCCGGCGGGCAGCGGGGGTACTCGCGGCTGTATCAGAACCCCTATGTGGTCTATGACGCCGACGACGGAACGCGCCTCTTCGCCTGGTACGAGGACGCGGAAAGCATCCAGGCCAAGATCGCCCTGGCCAAGTGCTTCGGCGTCACGGGCGTTTCTGTCTGGCGGCTGGGGAATATCCCCGGGGACGCCGCCTGCCGGCAGGTGCTGGGGCTGGTGGGGTAAAACAACAGAAAACCACATTGCCGGAATGAGTTATTATAAATAATAACAAAATTTCCTGGCCATTTCCCGCAATTTTTATGTGATTTTCAACGTGAAAATCTGGGAGTTCCTGCGGTTTTCAGTTGACATTGTGTCTGATTTGGCGTACAATACAGCTGAAACCAATACAATGCAACATCCTGGCCGGGAACGGCCGCAGCTGCAGTCATTCGTTTGTGTATTTTGGCGCGCTGGCGGGGCTTTTCGCGCCGCGCCGCCGCGCGAGCTATGAGAAAGGGTGAAGCTATCTATGAAAACCAAAGCAGTCCGTTTGTACGGCAAGGAGGACCTCCGTCTGGAGGAGTTTGAGCTTCCGGCCATGCAGGACGACGAGATCCTGGCGAAGGTCGTCTCCGACAGCATCTGCATGTCCACCTTCAAGGCCGCCGAGCAGGGCGCGGCCCACAAGCGCGTCCCCAACGACGTGGCGGAGCACCCCACCATTGTGGGCCATGAGTTCTGCGGCGAGATCGTCGAGGTCGGCGCGAAGTGGAAGGATCAGTTCAAGCCCGGACAGAAGTTCGCCATCCAGCCGGCTCTGAACTACAAGGGGAGCCTCTACGCCCCCGGCTATTCCTACCAGTATATCGGCGGCGACGCCACCTACGTCATCATCCCCCACGAGGTTATGGAGATGGGGTGCCTGCTGCCCTACGAGAGCGACAGCTTCTTCGGTGGCTCCCTCACTGAGCCCCTCAGCTGCGTTATCGGCACCTTCCACGCCATGTACCACACGGTCCGCGGCTCCTATGAGCACGCCATGGGCATCCGTGAGGGCGGCCGGATGGCCATTCTGGCCGGAGTGGGTCCCATGGGCCTGGCGGCGATCGACTATATCGTCCACTGCGACCGGCGGCCCTCGTTCCTGGTGGTCACGGATATCGACGACGCGCGGCTGGCCCGGGCGGCGCAGATGATCTCCCCGGAGGAGGCCAAAAAGAACGGCGTCACCCTGGTCTACAAGAACACCAAGTCCGGCGACCCCGTGGCCGAGCTGCGGGCACTGACTGACGGCCAGGGCTATGACGATGTGCTGTGCTTCGCCCCGGTGTCCGCGGTGGTGCAGCAGGCTGACGCCATCCTGGGCGACGACGGCTGCCTCAACTTCTTCGCCGGTCCCCCCGATCCCAAGTTTTCTGCGCCCTTCAATTTCTACAACGTCCACTATGCCTCCACCCATGTGGTGGGCACCTCCGGCGGCAACACCTCGGATATGGTCGAGGCGCTGAAGATGATCGGCGAGGGCAAGCTGGATCCCTCTATCCTGGTGACCCACATCGGCGGCATCAACTGCGTGATCGAGTCTGTGCTGAACCTGCCCAAGATCCCCGGCGGCAAGAAGCTCATCTACACCGGCATTGATATGCCCCTGACTGCCATTGCCGACTTTGCCGAAAAGGGAAAGAGCGATCCCATGTACGCGCATCTGGCAGAGCTGGTCGCCAAGACCAACGGCCTTTGGAATGCGGAGGCAGAGAAATATCTGCTGGAAACCTTGACGAAATAATTTAGGAGTGATCAAACAATGGCAGAAGGCGTATTGATGCCGAAGGCCGGCATCACGGTGGAATCCTGTATCATTGGCGAATGGAAAAAGCAGGTGGGCGACAGCGTGGCGCTGGGCGATATCCTGTTCACCTACGAGACCGACAAGGCGGAGTTCGAGTGCGAGTCTACCGCCGCCGGCACGCTGCTGGCGCAGTTCTACGAGGAGGGCGACGAGGTGCCCTGCCTGGTGAATGTGTGCGCCGTGGGCAATCCCGGCGAGAATGTGGACGCCCTGCGGGGGACCGCCGCCGCACCTGCCGCGGAGGCTCCCGCCGCCGCTGCTGCGCCGGCCCCTGCGGCGGCGCCCGCCGGCCCCGTGGCCGAGCCGGTGGTGATGCCCAAGGCCGGCATCACGGTGGAGTCCTGCATCATCGGCGAGTGGAAGAAGAACGTGGGCGACAGTGTGGCCGTGGGCGACGTGCTGTTCACCTACGAGACGGACAAGGCGGAGTTTGAGTGCGAGTCCACCGCCGCGGGCACCCTCCTGGCCAGGTTCTATGAGGACGGCGACGAGGTGCCGTGCCTGGTGAACGTCTGTGCCGTGGGCAAGGCCGGCGACGCCTTTGAGTGCCTGCGCGGCGCTTCCGGCGCGCCTGCCGCGGCGGCGCCTGCCGGGGCTCCCGCCGCCGTGTCCGCGCCTGCCGCGTCGGCTCCCGCCGGTCCCGCCGCCGAGGCTGTGATTATGCCGAAGGCCGGCATCACGGTGGAGTCCTGCATCATCGGCGAATGGAAGAAAAACGTGGGCGACAGCGTGGCCGTGGGTGAGATCCTCTTTACCTACGAGACGGACAAGGCGGAGTTCGAGTGTGAGTCCACCGCGGCCGGCACCCTCCTGGCCAAGTTCTACGAGGACGGCGACGAGGTGCCGTGCCTGGGGAACGTCTGTGCCGTGGGCAAGGCCGGCGACGCCTTTGAGCATCTGCGTCCCGGCTCCGCCGTTCCGGCTCCCGCCGCCGCGCCCGCGGCTGCAGCGGCGCCTGCCGCCGCTGCAGCTCCTGCGGCCATCTCGCCCCGGGCCCGCGGCTTGGCCGAGCGCTCCGGTGTGGACGCCGCCTACGCCACCGGTACCGGCCCCAATGGCCGCGTGATCGAGCGCGATATCCGTGAGCTCATGGAGAAGGGCGTGCCCGCCCCGGCACCGGCTCCCGCCGCCGCGCCCGCGCCTGCTGCGCCTGCCGCGGCTCCCACCGAGGCCGAGTACGAGGACGTGAAGTTCAACGCCGTCCGCCGCGCCACGGCCAAGTCCATGATGAAGTCCCTCTCCACCATGGCTCAGCTGACCCACCAGTTCAGCTTCGACGCCACCCAGATCCAGGCCTACCGCGCCATGGTCAAGCCTGTGGAGGGGCCGGTGGGCAAGATTTCCCTCAACGACATGGTTATGTTCGCCGTCTCCCGGACCATCCTGAGCCACGGCGACCTCAACGCCAACATGCTGGAGGAGAACGTCGTCCGCCGCTTCAAGCATGTGCACCTGGGCTTCGCCTGCGACACGCCGCGGGGTCTGCTGGTGCCCACCATCTTCAACGCGGACCAGAAGTCCCTGCTGGAGATCTCCATGGAGTGCAAGCGGCTGGCTGCCGAGGCCCGCGAGGGTAAAATCAGCCCGGATCAGCTCCAGGGCGCGACCTTTACCGTTTCCAATATCGGCGCCATGGGCTGCGAGGCCTTCACGCCGGTGATCAACCCGCCCCAGACGGGCATTCTGGGCGTGTGCAACATCCAGACGAAGATCAAGTCCGCCAAGGGCGGCAATATCGAGACGTATCCGGCCATGGGCCTGTCGCTGACCTTCGACCACCGGGTGGTGGACGGCGCGCCGGCGGCCCGGTTTATGGCGGAGCTGTGCAAAAACCTGGAGAGCTTCATGACGTTGCTCGCGATGTGAGAGAGGGAGGATGCCAGTGGAAAAATTTGACGTCATTGTGATCGGCGGCGGCCCCGGCGGGTATCTGTGCGCGGAGCGCGCGTCTCAGGGGGGCCTGAAGGCGGCGCTGATTGAGAAGGAGCACCTGGGCGGCGTGTGCCTTAACGAGGGCTGTGTCCCCACCAAGAGCCTCCTTTACTGCGCCAAGCAGTACGCCGCGGCCAGACACGGCGCGGACTACGGCGTCGTCGCCGCCGATGTGAAATACGACCATGCTAAGGTGATCGAGCGGAAGGCCAAAGTGGTGAAAACCCTGGTCTCCGGCGTGGGGGCCACCATGGCCGCTCATAAGGTCAAGGTCTACATGGCCGCCGGCAGGATCCAGGGCCGCGGTGCAGACGGCAGCTTTGAGGTCCGGGCCGGGGACGAGTTGATCGCTGCCGACCGTCTGGTGATCGCCACCGGCTCCTCCACCGCAAAGCCTCCGGTCCCCGGCCTCCAGGCCGGGCTGGACGCCGGCTTTGTGCTGACCAATCGGGAAATTCTGGATCTCAAGGAATTGCCTGAGTCTCTGGTTTGCATGGGCGGCGGCGTCATCGGACTGGAAATGGCCTGCTATTTTGCTTCCGCGGGCGTGAAGGTCACGGTCATCGAGATGATGCCCAAGATCGCCGGCCCCACGGACCAGGAAATCTGCGACAGCCTGATGAAAACCTACCGCAAAGAGGGCATGGAGTTCAAGCTGAACGCCAGGGTCCTGGAGATTGGCAGGGATTCCGTAACCTATGAGGACGCCGAGGGCAGAAAAACCCTGCCCTGCGGCAAGGTGCTCCTGTCCGCCGGCCGCCGGCCCGACACCACGGGGCTGAACCTGGAGGCCCTGGGCATCCAGACCGAGCGCGGCGCGATTGTCACCGACCGCCACCTGTGCACCAATGTCGCCGGGGTCTACGCCGTGGGCGACTGCAACGGAAAGCTGATGCTGGCCCACACAGCCTACCGCGAGGCGGAGGTGGCCGTGAACCACATGCTGGGGATCCGAGACGAGATGCGCTACGAGGCTATCCCCTCGGTGATTTACACCAACCCCGAGGTCGCCAGCGTGGGTGAGACGAAGGACAGCGCTGAGCGGAAGGGCATGCGCGTCAAGGAGGTCAAGGCCCCCATGATGTACTCCGGCCGCTATGTGGCGGAGACGCTGAACGGCGACGGCTTCTGCAAGCTGGTCTACGACCTGGACCGGAATTGCCTGGTGGGCGTACAGCTGATGGGCAGCTACGCCTCGGAGATGATCTACGGCGCGGCGCTGATGCTGGAGACGGAGCTGCCGCTCTCCCAGCTGAAGAAGCTGGTGTTCCCCCATCCCACGGTCTGCGAAGTGGTCCGCGAGGCGCTGTTCCAGATATAAAATTGAATACTCTTTAAACCGAAAGGACGAATACCAATATGCCGAAATCTTTATATGTCGATCCGGTAGCCACCAGAGCGCCGGGCAAGATCCACTTTGAGGACATTCCCGTCTGTGCCTACAGCAAGACCGTGGCTGAGGAGCGCAAGAACTTCTCGGACGAGGATCTGATCCGCATCTACCGCGACATCACAATCCTGCGGGAGTTCGAGAACATGCTGAACCTGATCAAGACCCAGGCCAGCTACAACGGCATCGACACCACCTATCCCGGTCCCGCCCATCTGTCCCTGGGCCAGGAGGCGTCCTGCGTGGGCGAGGCGTATCTGCTGGACAAGGACGACTACATCTTCGGCTCCCACAGAAGCCATTCCGAAATTCTGGCCAAATGCCTCAGCTGCATCGAAAAGATGAGCGACGCGGAGCTGATGCAGGTCATGGAGAGCTTCCTGGGCGGCAAGACCCTGCGCGCCGTGGAGAAGTTCGGCAAGACCGACAATGTCAAGGAGCTGGCTGTGCGCTTTGTGCTCTACGGCACCCTGGCGGAGATTTTTGCCCGGGAGGCGGGCTTCCACCATGGCATGGGCGGCTCCATGCACGCGTTCTTCCTGCCCTTCGGCGTGTACCCCAACAACGCCATCGTCGGCGGCAGCGGCACCATCGCGGCGGGCGCGGCCCTCTATAAGAAGGTCAACAAGAAGAAGGGCATCGTGGTGTGCAACATCGGCGACGCGTCCCTGGGCTGCGGCCCCGTGTGGGAGGCATTCAACTTTGCGGCCATGGACCAGTACAAAACCCTCTGGGAGGAGGGCATGAAGGGCGGCCTGCCGGTCATCTTCAACATCTTCAACAACTCCTACGGCATGGGCGGCCAGACCCGCGGCGAGACCATGGCCTACGACCTGCTGGCCCGCATCGGCGCCGGCATCACCCCCAACCAGATGCACGCCGAGCGCGTGGACGGCTGGAACCCCCTGGCAGTCATTGACGCATACAAGCGCAAGAAGGAGATCCTGGACAAGAACGACGGCCCAGTGCTGCTGGACGTGGTGACCTACCGTCTGCTGGGCCACTCCACCTCCGACCAGAACGCCTACCGCACCAAGGAGGAGATCGAGGACTGGAGAAGCTGGGACCCCATCGTCAAGTACCGCGAGGAGCTGGTCAAGGCCGGCGTGGCGGACGACGCCCGGTTCGAGGAAATCCTCAAGGAGACCAGCGAGCGCATGACCATGATCTGCAAGGCAGCCTCTGACAAGGAGATCTCTCCCTATGTGGACTTCAGCAAGCAGCCGGACTACGTCTCCAACCTGATGTTCTCCAACGAGAGCGTCCGCTCCATGGACACCGGGGCCGAGGCCCGCGTGACCACGCCCAAGGAGGAGAACTCCCGCTGGAAGGCCGTGCAGGGCAAGGAGCGCAGCGCCTTCAAGAACGGCCAGCCGGTCTCCAAGATGAAGGTGTTCAACATCCGTGACGCCATCTTCGAGCCCATGTTCAACAAGTACTATGAGGACCCGACCCTTGTCGCCTACGGCGAGGATGTCCGCGACTGGGGCGGCGCTTACGCGGTGTACCGCGGCATGATGGACTCCATTCCCTATTCCCGTCTGTTCAACTCCCCCATCTCCGAGGCTGCCATCGTCGGCACCGGCGTGGGCTACTGCATGTGCGGCGGCCGCGCGGTGATCGAGCTGATGTACTGCGACTTCATCGGCCGCGCCGGCGACGAGGTGTTCAACCAGATGTCCAAGTGGCAGGCCATGTCCGCGGGCATTCTGAAGATGCCGCTGATCCTCCGGGTGTCCGTGGGCGCCAAGTACGGCGCGCAGCACTCCCAGGACTGGGTGGCCATCGTCTCCCACATCCCCGGCCTGAAGGTCATGTTCCCTGCCACGCCTTACGAGGCCAAGGGCATCATGCAGGCCGCCCTCAACGGCACCGACCCGGTCATCATCTTCGAGTCCCAGCGTATTTACGACAAGGGCGAGGAGTTCCATGCCGGCGGCGTGCCCGCGGAGGAGTACGAGTGGGCCCCCGGCGCGGTCAACAAGGTCCGCGACGGCAAGGACCTGACCATCCTCACCATCGGCGCCACTCTCTACCGCGCGCTGGACGCGGCCAAGGAGCTGTCCGAGAAATACGGCATGGAGGCCGACGTCATCAATATGCCGTCCCTGGTGCCGCTGGATTACACCGACCTGATCGCCTCGGTGAAGAAGACCGGTCGCGTGGTGCTGGCGTCCGACGCCTGCGTCAGAGGCTCCTTCCTCAACGATATTGCCCAGAACCTGACGAGCCTGTGCTTCGACTACCTGGACGCGCCGCCGGTGGTCATCGGCGCGAAGAACTGGATCACTCCGCCCTATGAGTTCGACGAGTTCTTCTTCCCCCAGGCTGACTGGATCGTGGACGCGGTCAACGCCAAGGTGGTGCCGCTGCCCGGCTACGTTTCCAAGATCACCCCGACGGAGACGGAGTTCCTGCGGACGGCCAAGGCCGGCGTGTAAGCCATGGCGCTGCAGAAGGTGAAGGCCGTCCTCTTCGACCTGGACGGCACCCTTCTGGACACGGTCAAGGATATCGGCACAGGCGCGAATCTCGCCCTGTGCCGATATGGCTGCCCCAAATACCCGCTGGATGCCTACCGTGCCTTTGTGGGCCACGGCATCCGGAAGCTGTTTGGGCTGATCGTCCCGAAGGGCACGAGTGATGCTGATTTTGAAAGCATTTTGCAGTATTACCTGCAATACTATCCCGAGCACTGCACCGACCGCACCACGGAGTTCCCCGGCATCCGGCGGATGCTGGCGGCCTTGCAGGCGGCGGGGTATACGCTGGCAGTGATTTCCAACAAGACGGAAAAAACGTCCCGGAAAATCATCGGCCACTATTTTCCGGAGATCGATTTCCGTTTCGTCTGGGGCAACAACGGCACACGGCCGCTGAAGCCGGACCCGGCGGCGGGCGCGCTGGCCTGTCAGACGCTGGGGCTTACGCCGGAGGAGATCCTGTACTTCGGCGACGGCGATACCGACATGGCCTTTGGCAGTGCGGCGGGCTTTTTTGCCGTGGGCTGTGCCTGGGGCTACCGGGATGCGGACTGCCTGCGGAAAAACGGCGCGCGGGCCGTGGTGGAGACCGCGGAAGCGCTGCTGGAGATGCTGGGCGTGGAGGCATAATTCCCGGAAAATTTCACAAACTGCCGTACAGAGCCTTTGCGCGGTACGGCAGTTTTTTGGTTGCACATTCCGGGAAAATATGCTACGATGGGGCTGTGCCAAAGACCATGAAGGAGGATAATTTCATGATCAACCTGAAGGAAAAGAAGGGCTTCCTGTGCGACATGGACGGCGTCATTTACCATGGAGAGCGCCTGCTGCCCGGCGTGACGGATTTCGTGGACTGGCTGGTGTCCAACAAGAAACAATTCCTGTTCCTGACCAACGCCAGCAGCCGCAGTCCCCGGGAGCTGCAGATGCGTCTGGGCCGCATGGGGCTGGATGTGGACGTGAGCCACTTTTACACCAGCGCCCAGGCCACGGCCAAGTTCCTCAGCAGTCAGTCGCCGGGGTGCAGCGCCTATGTGGTGGGAGATCCGGGCCTCTATAACGCCCTGTACGAGGCGGGCATCACCACCAACGATGTCAATCCGGATTATGTGGTCATCGGTGAGACGGTCAACTACAACTACGATACCATCAAGAAGGCCATGCGCCACGTGATGAACGGCGCGCGGCTCATCGGCACCAATACCGACCTCACCGGCCCGTCGGAGACCGGCCTGGAGCCGGCCTGCCGCGCCCTGGTTTCGCCCATTGAGATGACCACGGGGAAGAAGGCCTATTTCGTGGGCAAGCCCAATCCGCTGATGATGCGGACGGGCCTGCAGCTGCTGGGCGTCCACTCGGCGGAGGCGTGCATGGTGGGCGACCGCATGGACACCGACGTGATCGCCGGTATCGAATCTGGCATGGACTCCGTTCTGGTTCTCACCGGCGTCACCAGCCGTCAGTCCATGGAGCAGTATCCCTACCGCCCCAAGCTGATCCTGGACGGCGTGGGAGATATCGCCCGGCTGGGGGCCTAGACGGCTGATCTTTTTTTGTCAAATGGAAGGGGACCGCGAGGCCCCCTTCTTTTTTCGCCATTTTTTGCGCTCCAGGCGTTGCATGGGGGGACAAAATTTGGTAGAATATAACCAATGACTGCTTATGAGGTGAAGAAATGAGAAAGGCAATTGTGGGGATTTTATGTCTGGTGACGCTGGTTCTGCTGGCGCTGCCGGCGGGGGCCATGCCGCCCACCTGGGCGGAGGAGGCCATGACCTTTGCGGTGGAGCACGGCATTCTGGACGAGGCGGACTGCCGGCCCACCGACGCCGTCACCCGTGCGGAGCTGGCCGGTATGCTGGTGCGCCTGCTGCGGGCAGAGGCGCGCGCGGACCTGCGCGCGTTTACGGACGTGCAGCCTGGGGACGTGCACTATGACGACCTGGCCGGGGCGGTGGCCCTGGGCGTTTTGCAGGGGAGCGGCGGCGCGCTGCGGCCGCAGGCGACGCTGACCCGGGAACAGGCCATCACCATGCTGGCGCGGTGCTTCGGTGTTGCCAGGGTGGACGCACAGGTGCTCTCTGGCTTCTCGGACCGGGCCGGGATCAGCGACTGGGCGCTGGGGCCCATGACCGCCATGGTCACGGAGGGCTGCGTCCGGGGCGTGAATGGCCGGCTGAATCCCCAGGCCGCCATCACCCAGCAGGAGCTGGTGCAGCTGCTCTACAATATGGCCGGCGGCCTCATCGAGGACGGCGCCGCGCCGGAGAGCGCCAGCGCCGTGCTGCGGGCAGGGGAGAAGGCGCCCGAAAACCTCCAGCTCAGCGGTAATCTGGTAGTGTGCGGCGCGGCGGATGAGGCGGTGACGCTCCGCGGCGTGCAGGCGGGCGGGCGTATCGTGATCTGCGGCGGCAAGGTCCAGCTGACCGGCAATTGCAGCGCGGCGGAGGTGGTCTGCGCCGGCAGCGGCGTGGAGCTGGCCGCCGATGGTAGCATTCCCATCCGCGTCGTCAGCGGCAGCGCTGTGATTTCCGGCGGCGGGATGGTGACAGCCGACGCGCCGGTGACGCTGGAGAGCGGTACATACGCCCAACTGAATCTCAGCGGCGCGGAGGCGGTCCTTGCCCACGGCGCGCAGGTGGAAGAGGCAGTTCTGGCCGGACAGGCGGTCCTGTCCGGCGAGGGTCAGGCTTCCCACGTGACCCTCCGCGGCAGCGACTGCCGGGTCACGGCGGAGGCCGGCGAGATCACCGAGGCCTACGACGCCGGCATCTCCCAGGTGCGGGCCGTGGTGGCCCAGCCGGCCAACGAGCCGACTCCCGGCGCCCCGGCGGTCACCACCACGGTGCGCTTTGAGAACGTGGACACCACGGGCTGCGAGGGCGGCGTGCGCCGCTGCACCCTCTCGTGGTACGTCAACGGCACGGCGGTGGAAAAGCAGCTGGATTTCCCGCTCTATGAGGGCGCGACGGCCACGCTCCACACCAACGGCATCTATACCGGCACGCTGCCGCCCCAGCTGACCATCCTGGCGCGGCTGAGCTATGGGGACGAGACGGTGGAGTGCACCCAGAGCGTCAATCAGCACCTGGAGCAGCTGCCCACCCCGGTGCGCACGCTGGAGGTGGAGTGCACGGTGATCCGCAATACCTCCATGTACTCCAGCATTGGCAGCGGCTGGATGTGCAATGTCCCGGCGGGGACCTATGCGATCTACATCAACTACAGCGGCACCAGCTACGGCAAAATCCGCCTGGCCGACGGCCGCGAGGGCTGGGTCCGCTGGAGCGATCTGCGGATCTCCAGCAAGGACTATGTCCGGACCACCGACTATCAGCAGTGGGAGAAGGAGCAGTTCGTCAATACCCGCGGCTATACCAGCACCACGGGGTATCTGGTCTGGGTGAACCTGCTGACCCAGAAGGTCAACGTGTTCCAGGGCACGGCGGGGAACTGGAAGCTGGTCCGGACCTGCGCCTGCTGTTCGGGCAAGAATACGACGCCCACCATCGGCGGCGTGTTCAAGTACCAGTACCGGCAGAATACGTGGGACTTCGGCTCGTACTATGTGCGCCGGCCCATGATTTTCAACGGCGGCCACGCCTTCCACTCCCGGACGTATATCAAGGGGAGCAGCGGCCTCCTGGACGCCACCATGGGCAAGCCCGCCTCCCACGGCTGCGTGCGGATGTACGACGCGGACGTGGATTGGCTGTGGAACAATATGCCCTTCGGCACCACAGTGGTGGTGTATTGAGGCGGCCTTTTCTGCCAGCGGGCTTTCTTTTGCAAATTGTGGTTGACCAAACGCCGCGGGCATGCCATAATAGGGAGAGTCATACGATATTGTGAAAGAGGAGGCGACGGCATGGCAAAGCCCATTGTTGCGATTGTCGGGCGGCCCAATGTGGGCAAGTCGCTGCTGTTCAATAAGCTTACCGGCCGCCGCACGGCCATTGTGGAGGATACCCCCGGCGTCACCCGGGACCGGCTGTACGGCGAGTGCGATTGGAACGGACGGAGCTTTTCCCTGGTGGACACCGGCGGTATCGAGATGGAGACAGACAGCCAGATGCTCCGTTTTATGCGCCGCCAGGCGGAGACCGCCATTGAGCTGGCCGACGTCATTGTGATGGTCACCGACGTGACCGTGGGCCTGACGGCGGCGGACAGCGCTGTGGCCGCCATGCTGCGGAAGGCGAAGAAGCCGGTGGTGCTGGCGGTGAACAAGTGCGACAGCGTCGGGGCGGTCAACCCGGACGTGTACGAGTTCTACGCCCTGGGCCTGGGGGACCCCATCGAGGTCTCCGCCGTCCACGGCCACGGCACCGGCGATCTGCTGGATGCCTGCGTGGCCGCTTTCCCGCCGGAGACGGAGGAAGAGGCGGATGAGGAGCTGATCCGCGTCGCCATCATCGGCAAGCCCAACGTGGGCAAGTCCAGCCTCCTCAACCGCATCCTGGGGGAGGAGCGCGTGATCGTCTCCGACGTAGCCGGCACCACCCGGGACGCCATCGACAGCTATTTTGAGAACGAGTGGGGTAAATACTGCTTCATCGACACCGCCGGTATGCGCCGGCGCTCCAAGGTGGACGACGCGGTGGAGCGCTACAGCAATCTGCGCACCGTCGCCGCGGTGGACCGCGCCGACGTGTGCCTGGTGCTCATTGATGCCCAGGAGGGCGTCACAGAGCAGGACACCAAGATCGCCGGCCTGGCCCACGAGGCGGGGAAGGCCTGCATTATCGTGGTCAACAAGTGGGACATCGTGGAGAAGGACACCAATACCATGGCCCAGATGACCGAGGAGATCCGAAGGGACCTCTCCTATATGCCCTATGCCCCGGTGGTGTTCCTCTCGGCGCTGACGGGCCGGCGGGTGGACCGGCTGTTCGGCCAGATCAACGCCGCGGCCAACGCCGCGGCCATGCGCATCACCACTGGCACCCTCAACAGCATCCTGGAGGATGCCACTGCCCGGGTCCAGCCCCCCAGCGACAAGGGCCGCCGCCTGAAGATCTACTATATGACTCAGGCCGGCGTGAAGCCGCCCCATTTTGTGATCTTCTGCAACGATGCGCGGCTGTTTCACTTTTCCTATCAGCGGTACCTGGAGAACCAGATCCGCGCGGTCTACGGCCTGGAGGGTACGCCGGTCCGCATCACCATCCGCCAGAAAGGCGACAAGGAGGGGTAGGGCGTGTTTGCAGGCGCGATCATTTTGGTGGCAGCGGCCGGCTATCTGTTGGGGAACCTCAACGGCGCGATCCTCATCTCCAGGTGGATGCTCCGGGAGGATGTGCGCACCCACGGCAGCGGCAACGCGGGCCTGACCAACTTTTTCCGGAGCTACGGCGGCATTCGGACCCTGATGGTCCTGTTCATCGACGTGGCAAAGACCGCAGCGGCGTGCCTGCTGGGGGCGTGGCTGCTGGGACGCTTCGGCTATGGGCAGCTGGGGAAGATGCTGGGCGGGGCGTTTACGGTCCTGGGGCATCTGTTCCCGGTGTTCTTCCAGTTCCGCGGGGGCAAGGGTGTATTGTGCTCGGCGACCCTGGCGGGGATGATGGACTGGCGCATCCTGGTGGTGCTGCTGGCGGTGTTCATCCTGGCGGTGGCGCTGACGCGGTATGTCTCCCTGGGCTCCTGCCTGGGGGCGGCGGGGTATGTGCCGGCGTTTGCGTGGCGCTTCCCGGGGGACTGGCCGGTTCTGGGCATCGCGCTGGTTCTGGCCTTGGCGGCGCTGGTCATGCACCGGAAGAACATCCGGCGCATACTGAAAGGGGAGGAGAGCCGGCTCTCCTTCCGTCACGACAAGACGTAAGGAAGGGGTTGCATATGGAGATTGCAGTCATTGGCAGCGGCGGCTGGGGTACGGCTCTGGCAAAGCTGCTCTCGGAGAACGGCCATGCCGTCACGCTCTGGTCCTTCCTCCCGGAGGAGGCGGCACAGCTGCAAAGGACCCGGGAGAATCCGCTGCTGCCCGGCGTCCGCCTGCCGGAGCTGGCCTTTACCAGCGATCCGGCCTGCGCGGCGGGGAAGCCTGTGGTGGTCATGGCCTCGCCGTCCTTCGCGGCCCGTTCCACGGCGGAGCTGGTCGGGCCGTACCTGCGCCAGGACGCGGTGCTGGTGTCCGTGGCCAAGGGCATTGAGGCGGGGACGTCTCTGCGGCTGAGCGAGATTTACGAGCAGGTCACCGGCCGCACGGTGGCGGTCCTCTGCGGCCCGTCCCACGCCGAGGAGGTGGGCCGCGGCATTCCCACCGGCTGTGTCGCGGCCAGCCGCGACATCCGCGTGGCGGAGATGGTCCAGGATATTTTTATGAACGACCGCTTCCGCGTCTATGCCAGCGCCGACGTGGTGGGCGTGGAGCTGGGGGCGGCGCTGAAAAATGTCGTGGCCCTGTGCGCAGGCATCTGTGACGGCATGGGCTTCGGCGACAACACCAAGGCGCTGCTGATGACCCGCGGTCTCACGGAGATCGCCCGCCTGGGCGTGGCCCTGGGCGGCAAGAACGAGAGCTTCGCGGGGCTGACAGGCGTAGGGGATCTGGTTGTCACGTGTACCTCCATGCACTCGCGCAACCGCCGCGCCGGCATTCTCATCGGCCAGGGGAAGGACCCCAAGGCGGCCATGGACGAGGTGGGCGCGGTGGTGGAGGGCTACTACGCAGCCAAGTCCGCCCACGAGCTGGCGGAGAAGGCCGGGGTGGAGATGCCCATCGCCCGGGAGGCCTACGCCGTCCTCTACGAGGGACGCCCGCCCCGGGAGGCCATGCAGCTGCTGATGACCCGTGACCGCCGGCACGAGTTCGAGGACGCCGGCTGGTGACTTCAAAAAAGTGCCTTGCGGTTGTTCCATTCCCTCCGTTTGTTGTGCGGCGCCGCCTGCGGGCGGAAAGGGGGCGGAATGACCAAAAAGGGCAGGCCCGGCGGCCTGCCCTTTTTGGAAGTACTGTTGATTCAATTACACCGCACGCTCGACCTTGTTGGAGCGCAAGCATCTTGTACAGACGTAAACATGGCACGGAGAACCGTCAACAATTGCCTTTACACGCTTGACATTGGGCTTCCACATCCGGTTGGAACGTCTGTGGGAGTGGGAGACCTTGATGCCGAACGCAACACCCTTGCCGCAAATATCGCACTTAGCCACTGGCTGCACCTCCTTGCCAACAGAAATTCAACGCATTCAAACACGCTGCTAGATATATTACCAGATTTCCCTCAAAAAAGCAAGCGTTTTCCCGAAGATTTTTGTCTTAATTTTTCCCGCCAGTCTGTTGCGAAAATCAGGGATTCGCGTTATAATATTCGACAAGTGAGCGATGAGGTGAGCCAATCATGATCAATTCCTACAGCGTCCCCCTTTCCCAGCTGGTCAAAGAATTCAATTTGCGGCCGGTGCACAAGTCCACGGATTTTGAGCAGACCAATATCACCGTGGACGATATCAGCCGTCCTGGCCTGCAGATGGCGGGGTATTTCGACCATTTCGAGCCTATGCGCCTCCAGGTAATCGGCACGGTGGAGACCACCTATCTCAATAAGCTCCACAGTGAAAAGCGCACGGAGATTTTTGACCGGTTTTTTTCCTATAAGATTCCGGCTCTAATCATCTCGCGGGATCTGGAGCCGCTGCCGGAGTGCCTGCAAATGGCGGAGAAGCACGATATCACCATCCTCCAGGGCAGCGAGACCACCTCCTATATCGTATCCAGCCTGATTTCGGCACTGAAGGTGTACCTGGCGCCGCGGATCACCCGCCACGGCGTGCTGGTGGAGGTCTACGGCGAGGGTCTGCTGCTGCTGGGCGAGAGCGGCATCGGCAAGAGCGAGGCGGCGGTGGAGCTTTTGAAGCGCGGCCACCGGCTGATCGCGGACGACGCGGTGGAGATCAAGAAGGTGTCCTCCAAGAAGTGCTTTGGCACCGCGCCGGAGCTGATCCGGCACTATATTGAGCTGCGCGGCATCGGCGTGGTCAACGTGGCCAAGCTCTTCGGCATGGCGGCGGTCAAGGCCAGTGCGGACATCGACCTGATTATCAACATTGTTCCCTGGCGCAACGGCGAGCCTTATGACCGCTTGGGCCTGGAGAATCAGTATGTGGACATTCTGGGGGTGAAGATTCCGGCGCTGACCATCCCCATCACGCCGGGGCGCAACCTGGCGGTGATCCTGGAGGTGGCGGCCATGAACAACCGTCAGAAGAAGATGGGCTACAACGCCGCGGCGGAGTTCACCGAGCAGGTCAACAAGCACTTTGACGCCTCCTTCGGAGAGAGCTTTTGAATACAAATGCCGAGAAACGGCGAGGTTTGGCCCCGGGGGGTGCAAGCCTCGCCGTTTGCTGTAGAAGAGGGGAAGGGGGGCGGCATGGGAAAGAGTGCGAAGATTCTGAGCGAGCTGGTGGCAATCAGCCTTTTGGCCCTGGTGATCTTCTGCTTCCGCCCGCCGCCGGAGGGCGAATCCCAAAAACATTTTAAAACATTTTGTAACTTTTTCCCCTGGGAGTATTTTCATTTTCCCCAACATATGATATATTTGATAGGAACGAACGGAAGGAGGGACTGCGATGGAATGGATCGCGCGGCTGCGGGCGCGGTGCCCGGAGGTCGAGGTGCGTCCGGAGGAGCCGCTGGCCCGCCACGTCTCCTTCCGCATCGGCGGCCCGGCGGCGGTGATGGCCTTCCCCAGAACAGAGGAACACCTGGCGGCGCTGCTGCGCTTTGCCCGGGACGAGGGCGTGCCCGCCGTCATTTTGGGGGCCGGCACCAATGTCCTGCCGCCGGACGGCGGGCTGGACGCCCTGGTCATCTGTCTGCTGGGCGGCCTGGACACCCTGCGGCTGCTGGAGGACGGCCGGATCGAGGCCGGCGCCGGTGTGACACTGGCCCGGTGTGCCTCCTTCGCCTGCCGGATGGGTTTGACGGGCCTGGAGTTCGCCCACGGCATCCCTGGCTCCCTGGGCGGCGGCCTCTATATGAACGCCGGGGCCTACGGCGGCGAGCTGTGCCAGGTGGCGGCGGAGACCACGGTCATGGAGCGGGACGGAACGCTGAAAACCTTCCGCGGCGCGGCCCAGGGCTTCGGCTACCGCCGCAGCGCCTTCCAGGAGATGGACGCCGTGATCGTCCGCGCCGTCCTGGCCCTGTCCCCCGGCGACCGGGAGGCGATCCGGGCCAAAATGCAGGACCTGGCCCAGCGGCGCAGGGCCTCCCAGCCGCTGAATGTGCCCTCGGCGGGCAGTACCTTCCGCCGCCCTCAGGGCGGCTACGCCGCGGCACTCATCGACCAGGCAGGGCTGAAGGGCCTGCGGGTGGGCGGCGCGGTCGTGTCGGAGAAGCACGCGGGCTTCGTGGTCAACGACCGCGGCGGTACCTGCGCCGACGTACTGACGCTGATCCGTCAGGTGCAGGCGCGGGTGTATGAACGCTCCGGGATCCGCCTGGAACCGGAGATCCGGATTTTGTGAGGTGGCAGATGCAGCAGTTTTTGATTGTTTCCGGGATGTCCGGCGCGGGGAAGAGCAAGGCGCTGTCCAATTTGGAGGACTTCGGCTTCTACTGCGTGGACAATATGCCCGAGGACCTGATCCCCCAGTTTGCCCAGCTGTGCATGGCGACCAAGTCCAAATATGAGAAGGTGGCCCTGGTGACCGACGCCCGCAGCGGACAGACCTTCGACGGCCTGTTCCAGGCGCTGGACGCCCTGGCGGACCTGGGGTGTCAATACTCCATCGTCTTTATCGAGGCCAGCACCGGGGTCCTCATCAAGCGCTTCAAGGAGACGCGGCGCATGCACCCGCTGACCAAGGACGGCTCGGATCTGCTGGAGGCCGTGGAGCGGGAGCGCAGGCTCCTGGAGCCGGTGCGCAACCGCGCCAACTTCATCCTGGACACCACCAACCTCTCCACCGCCAAGCTGCGGGGGGAGCTGGCGAACCTCTTCGCCGGGGACCGGCGGGACCACGCTATGTCGGTAAACGTGGTGTCCTTCGGCTTCAAGTACGGCCTGCCCATGGATGCGGACCTGGTGTTCGACGTGCGGATGCTGCCGAACCCCTACTATATCACCGACCTCCGGCACCGCACGGGGCTGGAGAAGCCGGTGCGCGATTTTGTATTTTCCTACCAGCAGTCGCTGGATCTGATGGAGCGGCTGGAATCGTTGCTCGCGTTCTCGCTGCCGCTGTACGTGGAGGAGGGCAAGAGCAATCTGGTCATCGCCGTGGGCTGCACCGGCGGGCGGCACCGCTCGGTGGCAGTGGCGCAGGAGCTGGGCGAGTATATCGCCCGTCTGGGCTTCGCCACCACCATCGGCCACCGGGACGCCGCGCGGGCCGCGGTAGGAGGTGTCCTATGACCGCCACCTTTGAGGATGCCGTCCGCGTCTACCTCCCGGGTCGGCGTGACCCGAAAATCGTGTGCCTGGGCGGGGGCCACGGCATGTCCACCATGCTCCGCGGCCTCAAGCGCTACACCCGCAATATCACGGCCATCGTCACTGTGGCTGACGACGGCGGCGGCTCCGGCGCGCTGCGAGAGGACCTGGGCATGCCGCCGCCGGGAGATATCCGCAACTGCATCCTGGCCCTGGCCAACACCGAGCCGACTATGGAGCGGCTGCTGAACTACCGTTTCCAGGAGGGGACGCTCTCGGGCCAGAGCTTTGGCAATCTCTTCTTGGCGGCCATGAACGGCATCTCCGAGACCTTCGACGAGGCGGTGCACCGCATGGGCGACGTCCTGGCCATCACCGGCCGGGTCCTGCCGGTGACCAACCAGAGCGTCCACCTGGAGGCGGCCTTCGACAACGGCGCGCGGGTGCTGGGAGAGAGTAAGATCGCCGTCTACAAAAAGCAGGAGGACTGCCGCATCGACCACGTCCGGCTGCTGCCCGAGCGCCCCGAGGCCCTGGAGGAGAGCCTGGAGGCCATCCGGGAGGCGGATATGATCGTGATGGGGCCGGGGAGCCTCTATACCAGCGTGATTCCCAACCTTCTGGTGGCGGGCGTGCCGGACGCCATCGCCGACTCCAGGGCCTGCCGGGTGCTGGTGATGAACATCATGACCCAGGAGGGCGAGACCGAGGGCTACACCGGCGTGGAGCACATCCGTGCGCTGCTGCGCCACGCGGGGCGGGACGTGGTGGACGTATGCGTAGCCAACGGCGCCCCGGTGCCCACGGAGATTTCCGCGGCCTACCGGGCCGAGGACGCGGAGCCGGTGGAGCTGTGCCGCGAGGAGATCGAGCGCATGGGCATCCGGGTCTACTGCTATCCGCTGCTGGCCCGGGGCCAGAACGCCCGGCACGACTCCGACGCCCTGGCCCGGGCGCTGATGGCGGTGCTGGGCGAGTACGCGGTGAGGTGAGGGGAATGGCCATGTCCTTTGCCGCCGGCGTGCGGCAGGAGCTGTGCCGCCAGGCGGTGGGCCGGAGGTGCTGCGCCGTGGCGGAGGCTTTCGGCGTGCTGCTGTACGCCAATGCCTTCACCCCGGACACGGTCCGGGTGGTGACGGAGAACGCTGATTTTGCCGCCCGCCTGCCCCGGATCTTCCGCCGCGCCTTCGGTCTCGGCTTTGACGCCGTGCCGGAGGAGGGGGGCCGGACGGGCAAGCTGATTTTTACCATCTCCGACCAGGAGAAGATCGCACGGATTTTTGAGGCCTTCGGTTTCTCCGCGGCGCAGCACATCTCGCTCCACGTAAACTTCGGCATCCTGGAGGAGGAGTGCTGCCGCGTGTCGTTCCTGCGGGGGGCGTTCCTGGCCGGCGGCAGCGTCACGGATCCGGCCAAGCGCTACCATTTGGAGCTGTCCACCGCCCACCGGAAGGTGGGCGGTGAGACGGAGGCGCTGTTGCTGGACCTGGGCTTCCGGCCCAAGGCGCTTTCCCGGGGCGGCGTCAGCATCCTCTACTTCAAGCAGAGCGACGCCATTGAGGACCTGCTGACCCTGCTGGGCGCGCCGGTGGCGGCCATGGCGGTGATGGAGGCCAAGGTGGAGAAGGAGCTGCGCAACGGCGTCAACCGCCGTGTCAACTGCGACACCGCCAACCTCACCAAGGTGGTGGACGCCGCCCAGGAGCAGATCGCGGCCATCCGCCGCTTAGAGCGCCGGGGCGCGCTGGCGGAGCTGCCGGACAAGCTGCGGGCGACCGCGGCCCTGCGCCTGGAGAACCCGGAGGCGACCCTGGCCGAGCTTGCCGAAATGCAGGACCCGCCGGTGAGCAAGTCCGCCATGAACCACCGCCTGCGCAAGCTCCTGGAGCTGGCGGGAAAGGCGCCTTGAGGGAGGCGGAAACCGTGAAAAAGAGAGAAAAACAGCCTATGGATATGCGCAGGGCGCATCACTGGTGCCAGAATCTGGCGTGCGCCTGCGGCGTATTGGAATTTATTCTCTATGTATTCGTGGAAGGTTTTTCGTGGCTGTTTCTGGGCCTGATGGGGCTGTTTGCCGTGCTGAGCATAATTGCGGATCAGCTGGACAAGCGCTACGTCCAGTGCCCGTACTGCCATCATCCGCTGTCTGTCAGCGGCCCGGGGGAGGCGCCGGAGCTGGGCCGGTTCTGTCTCCACTGCGGGAAGGAACTGCCGCGGGCGTGACCGGAGAGGAGCGGGAAACATGAAAAAAAGAGAAAAACTGCCCATGGACTGTTTTCGGGCCGTCTGGTATGCCAACTGGCTGGCGGTTGGCGGCGTGTTGGTCGCCATGCTGGGGGTTTTCCTGGTCAGCCAGCTGGGGAGCTGGTGGTGGCTGATCGTGTCGCTGCCGGGCGTGCCCCTGATCGCGGCGGGATACCGGCTGTACGAACGCCGCGTTCGCTGTCCCGGATGCGGCCGGGTCCTGGCGACGTTGGGCCGGTATTCCATGGAACTGCCGGGCTTTTGCCCTTACTGCGGCAAAGACATCCGCTTCCTCTGACTGAAAGGAGACCATCATGTCCTTTGTCCATCTGCACGTCCACACCGAATACAGCCTCTTAGACGGCGCGTGCCGCATCTCCCGGCTCATGGAGCGGGTGAAGGAGCTGGGGCAGGACACCGTGGCCATCACCGACCACGGCGTCATGTACGGCGTCATCGACTTCTACAAGGCCGCCAAAAAGGCCGGCGTCAAGCCCATCATCGGCTGCGAGGTCTATGTGGCCCCCCGGAGCCGCCTGGAGCGGGTCCACGGCCTGGACAACGAGGCGCACCACCTGGTGCTGCTGTGCATGGACCACACCGGCTACGAAAACCTCAGCTACATGGTCTCCCAGAGCTTCCTGGACGGCTTCTACGGCAAGCCCCGGGTGGACATGGACCTGCTGCGGCAGTACAACGGGGGCCTCATCGCCCTCTCGGCCTGCGTGGCCGGCGAGGTGCCGCAGCTCATTTTGCAGAACGACTACGAGGCCGCCAAGGCCAAGGCGCTGGAGTTCGCCGCGATCTTCGACGGCCGCTACTACCTGGAAATTCAGGACCACGGCCTGGAGGTCCAGACCAAGGCGAACCTGGGCATCCGCCGCATCGCCCGGGAGACGGGCCTGCCCCTGGTGGCCACCAACGACGCCCACTACCTCTCCCGGGAGGACAGCAAGATGCAGGATGTGCTCATGTGCATCCAGATGCAGAAAACCGTGGACGACCCGGACCGGATGCGCTTTGAGACCGACGCATTCTACCTCAAGAGCGAGGAGGAAATGCGCGCCCTGTTCCCCGACGCCCCCGAGGCCATGGACAACACCCAGGCCATCGCGGACCGGTGCAATCTGGATTTCACCTTCGGCAAGTACCATCTGCCGGAGTTCAAGCTCCCGGCGGGGTATACCAACGTGGAATACTTCCAAAAGCTCTGCCGGGAGGGCTTTGCCGTGCGCTACCCCGGCACGCCGGAGCAGGCGCGGCGGCAGCTGGACTATGAGATGCAGATGATCGAGAAAATGGGCTATGTGGACTATTTTCTCATTGTTGCGGACTTTGTGGACTTTGCCAGAAAGTCCGGCATCCCCGTGGGTCCCGGCCGCGGCAGCGCGGCGGGGGCGGTGGTGTCCTACTGCCTCTTTATCACCGACCTGGACCCAATTCAGTACGGTTTGGTATTTGAGCGCTTCCTGAACCCCGAGCGGGTGAGCATGCCGGATATCGACATGGACTTCTGCCAGGAGCGCCGGGGCGAGGTCATTGAATACGTCAAGGGAAAGTACGGCGCGGACCATGTGGCGCAGATCGTCACCTTCGGCACCATGGCGGCCCGGGGGGCCATCCGGGACGTGGGCCGGGCCATGAACTTCACCTACGCCGAGACCGACGCCGTGGCCAAGCTGGTGCCCGCCACCCCCCATATCACCCTGGAGGAGGCGCTGCGGGTGGAGCCGCGGCTCCGGGCCATGTACGACGCCGACGAGCGGGTGCGCACCCTCATCGACATGGCCAGGGCCCTGGAGGGCATGCCCCGCAATACCTCCACCCACGCCGCGGGCGTGGTCATCACCCGCCTGCCGGTCTACGACTACGTTCCCCTGGCGCGCAACGACGACACCATCGTCACCCAGTATACCATGACCACGCTGGAGGAGCTGGGCCTGCTGAAGATGGATTTTCTGGGCCTCCGGAACCTGACGGTCATCGACGACGCGGAGAAAGAAATCCGGAAAACCGAGCCGGATTTCGACATCAAAAAGGTTCCTGAGGACGATTCGGAGACCTACGCCATGCTGGCGGAGGGCCGGACGTCGGGGGTGTTCCAGCTGGAGTCCGCCGGCATCACCGGCGTGTGCGTGGGCATGAAGCCGGGGTCCATAGAGGACCTGACGGCCATTGTAGCGCTCTACCGTCCAGGCCCCATGGACTCCATACCCAAGTTCATCCGCTCCAAGCTGAACCCGAAGGAGATCACCTACCGCCATCCAAAGCTGGAGTCCATTTTATCGGTCACCTATGGGTGTATGGTATACCAGGAGCAGGTGATCGAGATTTTCCGCCAGCTTGGCGGCTACACCCTGGGGCAGGCCGACAATATGCGCCGGGCCATCTCCAAGAAGAAGCAGGAGAGCATCCTGGCCGAGCGGAAGGCCTTTGTCTACGGCGACGGGGCGCGGGGCATCCCGGGGGCCATCGCGGGCGGCGTGGATGAAAAGACGGCCCAGGCCATCTACGACGAAATTCTTGATTTTGCCAACTATGCTTTCAACAAGGCCCACGCCGTGTGCTATGCCCGGGTGGCCTACGAGACGGCGTATCTCAAGTGCCGCTATCCGCGGCAGTATATGGCGGCGCTGATGACCTCGGTGCTGGACAGCGCGGCGAAGATCTCCGAGTATATCGCGGAGTGCCGCAGCATCGGGATTGCGGTGCTGCCGCCGGATATCAACGAGTCCAACGACTACTTCACTGTGGTGGAGGGCGGCATCCGCTTTGGGCTGGCGGCGGTGAAGAACATTGGGCGGGGCTTTATCCGCCTGGTGGTCCGGGAGCGGGGGGAACACGGCCCCTTCCAGGGCCTGGAGGACCTGTGCACGCGGCTGTACGGCAGCGACCTGAACAAGCGGGCGCTGGAAAACCTCATCAAGTGCGGCGCGCTGGACGGCTTTGGGCTGTACCGCTCGCAGCTGCTGGCGGTTTATGAGCTGGTGATGGATTCAGTGACCAGCGCCAAGCGGAAGAACCTGGACGGGCAGATGGGCATGTTCGACCTGGGGGGCGGGGAGACGCCGGCGGCCGCCGTGTCGGTGCCGAAGCTGCCGGAGCTGAGCCGCCGGGAGCGCATGGCCTTTGAGAAGGAGACGACGGGGCTGTACCTGTCGGGCCACCCCATGGACGAGTACCGCGCGCAGCTGAAAAGTGCCCGGGTGACGCCCATCGGCGAGATTCTCGAGAGCTTTTCCGGCGAGGGCGGCGCGTTCCGCGACGAGCAGCAGGTGTCAGTGGCCGGCATCGTGCAGACGGTCCGGATGAAGACCACCCGCAGCAACTCCATGATGGCCTACGTCACGCTGGAGGACGACACCGGCTCCATGGAGCTGCTGGTGTTCTCCAACGCGCTGAACCAGTACGGCAACCTCCTGGCGGAGAACGCCGCGGTGGGCGTCCAGGGCCGCATCTCGGTCCGGGACGAGAAGGAGCCGCAGATCATCCTCAACCGCGCCGCCGCCATCGACGAGTTCTGCGCCCAGTCCCAGGCCAGACCAGCGCCCCGCGCGCCGGCAGCGGAGCCGGGACAGAAGCTCTACCTCCGCCTGCCGGGGCAGGAGGCTCCGGTGATGCGCAAGATCACGGCGGTGCTGCACATGTTCCCGGGGACCATGCCGGCGGTGCTGTTCTTCCAGGATACCCGGCGGCGGATGGGCTGTACCTGTTTGCCCGACGCGGACCTCTTCCAGGAGCTGCGGGAGCTGCTGGGGACGGAAAACGTGGTGATAAAATAATCGCGGCACTATATTTTTGCGGGGAAATATGCTATAATAAGCTGATACACGAAAGGGAGGCGGCCGGATGCGAAAAAAAGGAACCTTGATACTGGCGCTGGCGCTTACGGCGCTGCTGTCCGGCTGCTTTTTCCAGTCCATGGACGAGCTGTACGCCCTGCCGCAGCAGTCGGAGGAGTATTACGACCTCCAGTCCAAAATCGACGGCCTCCTGCAGGGCGGCGCGGCCTACGCCGCGCCCACCTCCGGCAGCAACCGCCAGTCGGTGCAGCTGGCCGACCTGGACGGCGACGGAGTGGAGGAGGCGGTGGTATTCCTGCGCACCACCGAGGAAAAGCCCCTGCGGGCCTATATTTTCGACCGCATTGGCGACAGCTTTGAGAATGTGGCCGTGATCGAGGGCGACGGCAACAGCTTTGCCAGCGTGGAGTACCAGCAGATCGACGGCGAACCGGGTATGGAGATCGTCCTGGGCCGGCAGATCAGCGACCAGGTGCTCCAGTCCATGAGCATCTACGCCCTGCGGGACAACCGGGTGGTGGAGCTGATGAGCGCCAGCTACACCTCCTACACCACTGCCGACCTGGACCAGGACGGGAATACAGATATCTTTGTCCTCCGCTTCAGCGCGGAGGAACGGACGGGCGTGGCCGAATATTACCGCTATGTCGCCGGACAGATCGAGCGTGAGCCGGAGGCGCTGCTCTCCAATGGCGTGGAGGCGGTCCGGCGGATCATCGCCGGCCAGGTGGACGACGGGGTGCCGGCGGTGTTTGTGGCCAGTATGTTCGAGGAGAACAGCATTATCACCGATATTTTTGCTCTGCGGGACGGCGGCTTTGTCAACATCACCACCGAGGGCGTCTCCGGCACCAGCGCCCAGACCATCCGCAACTACTATGTCTACGCCACGGATATCGATTCCGACGGCGTTATCGAGCTGCCCCAGCCGCGGCAGCTGCCGCGCTACGACGAGGCGAGCCAGGAGGACGTATACTGGCTCATCGACTGGTACCGCCTGAATATCGACGGCACGCGCCGGCGGACCATGACCACCTATCACAACTATTCCGGCGGCTGGTTTGTGGTGCTGCCCGAGGAATGGAACGGCGCGGTCAGCATCACCCGGGAGTCGGAGGTCTCCGGCGTCCGGGGCTACACCATCAACCAGTGGAAGGGCTACGCCGAGCCGCCGGCGCCGGTGTTTACCATCTATGCTTTCTCCGGCGAGGACCGCCATGAGGTGGCCCAGGCCGGTGGGCGCTTTGTCCTGGGGGAAAAGGGCGACGTGACCTACGCCGCCGCCCGGGGCGAGAGCGAGTGGTGCCGGGCCCTGAGCGACGAGGAGATGGTCCAGATGTTCCGGTTTATCCATGTGGACTGGAACTCCGGGGAAATTTGACGTCCCGCGGCCCGGCGGGCCGGGGACTTTGGAGATACGATCAAGGAGGCAGATATGAAAAAGGTTTTGATCCTGGAGGATGAGGTGAGCATCCGCAGCTTTGTGGTTATCAACCTCAAGCGTGCGGGCTACGAGGCCATCGAGGCCGGCACCGGCGCGGAGGCGCTGGAGCGTCTGAAGGAGAATCCGGACATCGGCGTGGCGATTCTGGACATTATGCTGCCGGATATCGACGGCTTTGAGGTCTGCCGGACCATCCGGGCCACCAACAAGTCCATCGGCATCATCATGCTCACCGCCCGCACCCAGGAGATGGACAAGGTGACCGGCCTGATGACCGGTGCGGACGACTATGTGACCAAGCCCTTCTCCCCGGCGGAGCTGACCGCCCGCATCGACGCCCTCTACCGCCGCATCGGCGGCGACACCGGCGCCGACGCCTCCGAGCAGCAGCAGGGGCCGTTCCTGCTGAACACCCGCAACCGCACATTGGAAAAGAACGGCAGGCGGATCAAGCTGACCCAGGTGGAATACGCCATCATGAAGCTCTTTATGCAGAACCCCGGTCGGGCCCTCTCCAGGGAGGATATCCTCACCAGCGTGTGGGGCCGGGACTTTGACGGCGAGCTGAAGATCGTGGACGTCAACATCCGCCGCCTGCGCATCAAGATCGAGGACGACACCGCCAACCCCACCTATATCACCACCGTGTGGGGCTTTGGCTACAAATGGGGCGTTTGAGCGCCGGAAGCTGACGGGAAGGGGAGGGAATGGCCGTGAAAAAGATCGCCGGTATCCGGCGGCGGTGGATGTTCAACAACCTGAGCATCGTGGTGCTGCTGGTGGTGCTCTGCGTCGTGGCCATTTCGCTGGCCTTTACCATGTACTACTATTCCAGCATCCAGTCAGGCCTGTGCTCCAAGGCCAGCACCACCACGGATTTTTTCAGCAACTATATCGGCCAGAGCTACAGCGAGTATTACCAGTCCTGCATCAGCGTGGCCCAGACCTTTGAGGAGAAGGACCGGCTGGAGCTGCAGTTCATCAGCCTCAGCGGCAAGATCGTCGCCTCCTCCTACGGCCAGTGGAGCGGCGAGGGACCGGGGACCAGCGACATCACCGGCGCCATCGAGACGAAGCAGATGGCGGTGTTCAGCGGGCGGAATCCCAAGACCGGCGAGCGGATCATGGCGGTCTCCAGCCCCATGATCTATACCAACGGCGAGGTCATCGGCGTGCTGCGGTTTGTCACCAGCCTGAAGAACGTGGACCGGCAGATTTTTGTGCTGACAGCGCTGTCGGTGCTGACGGGGCTGGTGTTCATCGCGCTGGTGATGTTCAACAGCCAGTTTTTCATCCGCTCTATCATCGAGCCGGTCTCGGAGATCACCGCCACCGCCAAGCGCATCGCCGCCGGCAGCTACGGCGTGCAGATCCAGAAGAAATTCGACGATGAGATCGGGGAGCTGGCCGATACCATCAACGATATGTCCGTGAAGATCGGCCAGGCGGAGACCATGCAGTCGGAGTTCGTCTCCTCCGTGTCCCACGAACTGCGCACCCCCCTGACCGCCATCTCCGGCTGGGGCGAGACGCTCCTCTCGGCGGAGACCATGGACCCGGTGGAGACCCGGCGGGGGATGCTCATCATCCTGCGGGAGACGCGGCGGCTCACCTCCATGGTGGAGGAGCTGCTGGAGTTCACCCGCATCCAGGACGGACGGTTCACGCTGAACGTCCAGATGGCCGACATCCGCACGGATTTTGAGGACACCGTGTTCATGTATGGCAGCTGGCTCAAGCAGGAGGGCATCGAGCTGGAGTACCTGGAGAACGACGACGAGATTCCGGAGATCCCCTGCGACGTGGCGCGGCTGCGGCAGGTGTTTCTGAACATTCTGGACAACGCCGCCAAGCACGGCGGCGAGGGCAGGAAGATCACCGCCTCCATCCGCCGCGAGGACGAGGAGGTGGTGGTCCGCATCCGGGACTTCGGCCCCGGCATCCCGGAGGAGGAGCTGCCGCACGTGAAAATGAAGTTCTACAAGGGCAGCTCCAAGGCCCGGGGCAACGGCATTGGCCTTGCGGTGTGCGAGGAGATCGTCACCAAGCACGGCGGCGCGCTGCTTCTGGAGAACGCCGCCGGGGGCGGCATGCTGGTATCTATCCGGCTGCCGCTGGGCAGTCAAATGTAAAGCGCCGCAGCTCCGGCTGCGGAAGGGGAGGCACCAATGGCGAAACACAGTGAAAAAAAGAACGACCAAGAGAAATTCAAAACGCTCATCGGCGGGCAGGCCCTGATCGAGGGCATCCTCATGCGCGGGCCGGAGAAGCAGGCCATCGTCGTGCGCAGTCCCGAGGGGCTGGTGAAGAAGATCGACGATCTGCGCCTGACAAAAAAGCGGGCCAAAATCCTCTCCTGGCCGCTGATCCGCGGCGTGGTCACCTTCGGCGCGTCCATGGTCAACGGCGTCAAGGCGCTGCTGTTCTCGGCGGAGTACTTCCCAGAGGAAGAGGAGAACGCGGAGCCGGGGAAGCTGGAGAAGTGGATCGAGAAAAAATTCGGCTCGGAGAAACTGGAGCAGTTCATCATTTACTCCGCGGTGGTGCTGGGCATCGCCTTTTCGGTGGGGCTTTTCTTCCTGCTGCCCACATTCCTCAGCGGCCTGATCCCGGGCCTGCGGGAGAACTATCTGGCCCGCAACCTTACCGAGGGCGCGCTGAAGATCGTGCTGTTCCTGGGGTACATGATTTTGGTCTCGCAGACCAAGGACATGAAGCGGGTCTTTGCCTACCACGGCGCGGAGCACAAGAGCATCCGCTGCTACGAGGCCCGGCTGCCCCTGACAGTGGACAACGTGCGGCCCATGAGCCGCTTCCATCCCCGCTGCGGCACCAGCTTTTTGCTGGTGGTGGTGTGCATCAGCATCCTCTGCGGCGCGGTGATCCGGGTGAGCAATACGCTGGCGCGGATGGGGCTGCACCTGCTGATGCTGCCGGTGATCGTGGCGGTGAGCTACGAGCTCAACCGCTTCCTGGGCCGGCACGACAATGCCTTTACCCGGATTATCATGGCCCCCGGCCTGTGGATGCAGCGGTTCACCACCCAGGAGCCGGACGATTCCATGATGGAGGTGGCCATTGAGGCGCTCACCGCCGTGCTGCCCGAGGAGGAGGGCGCGGACCAATGGTGACCTACGCGGAGCTGTACCGGGATGTGCGGGCGGCGCTGCTGGAAAACGAAGGGGTCAACGCGTCGCAGACAGCCCGGGAGCTGCTCTGCGCGGCCTCGGGGCTGGCGGCGGCGGACATTCTGGCCGGCCGGGAGCTGGCCGCCGACGAGCAGGCGGTCCGGCGCGTGCGGGAGTTTGTGCGCCGCAGGCTGGCGGGAGAACCGCTGGCGTATATCCTGGGGGAGTGGGACTTCTGCGGCATGACGCTGACGGTGACGCAGGACGTGCTGATCCCACGGGACGACACCATGGCCGTGACGGAGCTGGCCATGAAAAAGGCCCTCTTTCTCGAGCAGAATCCCCGCATTCTGGACCTGTGCGCCGGCACGGGCTGTATTGGTTTAGCCATCGCCCGGCGGGTCAAGGACGCCCGGGTGACCCTGGGGGAGCTGTCCCCGGGGGCGATCCGGGTGGCGAAGCGGAACATTGCCGACCAGAAGCTCTCTGGCCGGGTCAGCTGCATTTCGGTGGACGTCCGGAAGCCGGCGGCGCGGTTCCTGGGGACCTTTGATATGATCGTATCCAATCCACCCTACGTGACTACGGCGGAGATGGCGGAGCTGGACCCGTCGGTGCGGGACTTTGAGCCGCAGATGGCGCTGCACGGCGGCGCGGACGGCCTGGATTTTTACCGGGTGATTGTGAAGAACTTTCTGCCGGCGCTGCGTCCCGGCGGCTACGTCTGCTTTGAGTTCGGCATGGGCCAGCACGAGGCGGTCTCAGCCATTCTGGAGGCGGCCGGCTGCGCGGTCTTGCAGACCAGACAGGATACCGGCGGCATTATCCGGGCGGTCCTGGCCCAATACAAGAGAGAGGAAGCATAGAGATGGCAAAGGCAAAAACACCCTACGAGGCGCCGGCACCTGCCAGCGACAAGCGTAAGGCGCTGGAGACGGCCCTCCACCAGATCGAGAAGAACTTTGGCAAGGGCGCGGTGATGCGCCTGGGCGACCGGCCCGAGATGGTGGTGGACGCGATCCCCACGGGCTCCCTGGCACTGGACGCGGCGCTGGGCATCGGCGGCGTGCCCCGGGGGCGTATTATCGAGATTTACGGTCCCGAGTCCTCGGGCAAGACGACGCTGGCCCTCCACATCCTGGCCCAGGCCCAGAAGCTGGGCGGTGAGGTGGCTTTTGTGGACGCCGAGCACGCGCTGGACCCGGAGTACGCGGCGGCCTTGGGCGTGGATATCGACTCCATGCTGGTCTCTCAGCCGGACACTGGCGAGCAGGCGCTGGAGATCACCGACGCGCTGGTGCGCTCGGGCGCGGTGGACGCCATTGTGGTGGACTCCGTGGCGGCGCTGACGCCCCGGGCGGAGATCGAGGGCGAGATGGGCGACAGCTTTGTGGGCCTCCAGGCGCGCCTTATGTCCCAGGCGCTGCGGAAGCTGGCCGGCACCATCGCCAAGACCAACTGCGTGGTTATTTTCATCAACCAGATTCGCCTGAAGATCGGCGTCATGTACGGTAACCCCGAGACCACCACCGGCGGCAACGCCCTGAAGTTCTACGCCTCCGTGCGCATCGACATCCGCCGTGTGGAGGCCATCAAGGACGGCAGCGAGCTCATCGGCAACCGCACCCGTGCCAAGGTCATCAAAAACAAGGTTGCGCCGCCCTTCCGCGAGGCGATCTTCGATATCATGTACGGTGAGGGCATCTCCAAATACGGTGAGATGGTGGACATCGGCGTGCAGCTGGAGCTGGTGCAAAAGAGCGGCAGCTGGTTCTCCATCGGCGAGGAGCGCATCGGCCAGGGCCGCGACAACGCCAAGCAGTATCTGATCGACCACCCGGAGATCACCGCCAAGCTGGAGCAGGACATCCGTGAGAACTTCTACAAGCTTCAGAGTACCCGGGCCAAGACGCCCATCAAGCCCGCGGCCAAGGGCGTGGACGTGTCCGCCGAGGACTTCAATGACGAGGGTTGAGGCTCTGCGTGAGCCGCCGGTCCGCGGCGGGCGGTTCACCGTGGTGCTGGAGGACGGACGGAGGCTGCGGCTGGAGCGGAGCGTGGTGGAGGAGTTCGGTCTTTTTCCCGGCAGGGAGGTGGACGGCGAGACCCTCTTGCGCGTTCGCGAGGCCAATGCCCACGCCTCGGCCAAGGCCCGGGCGGTGCGGATTGTCTCGGCGTCCAATGTCTCCCGGCGGGAGCTGCGCCGCCGCCTGTTGGAAAAGGGCGAGGATGCGGAAATGGCCGACGAGGCAGTGGCGTGGCTCTCGGAGCTGAATCTCCTGGACGACGCGCAGACCGCCCGGCAGCTGGTGCAGTCCGCTGTGCGCAAGGGCTATGGCCCGGCCCGCATCCGGCAGATCCTCTACCAGAAAGGCATCGACAGATCCCTCTGGGACGAGGCTATGGCGGACCTGCCGCCGATGGACGGCGCTATTGACCGCTTTCTGGCGGCGCGCTTTGGCGGCGGCACGCCGGATGAGAGAGAGATCAAGCGGGCGGCAGACGCCCTGCTTCGCCGGGGCCACAGCTGGTCGGATATCCGGCCGGCCCTGCGGCGCTATACCGACCGCCTGGAAGACGGGATGGAGGAATGAACATGGCATATTCCGTGGGATTTGTGTCCCTGGGGTGCGCGAAAAATCAGATCAATACCGAGCAAATGCTCTACCTCCTCCAGGAGGCGGGCTACGAGCTCCGCGGGGAACCGGACGGCGTGGACCTGGTGGTGGTGAACACCTGCGGCTTCATCGACGCGGCCAAGTCCGAGGCCATTGAGGTCATTTTGACCCTCGGCCAGCGGAAGGCCCAGGGGCGCGTGGGCAGGCTCCTGGTGACCGGGTGCCTCAGCCAGCGGTATCAGGACGAGATTTTATCGGAGATGCCGGAGGTAGACGGCATCTTGGGCACCGGCAGCTACCACGACATCGTGGAGGCTGCGGACCGGGTGCTCTCCGGGGAGCAGGTGCGGATGTTCGGAGACATCCACGCCGCGCAGCCGGAGCCGCGGCGGGTGCTGACCACGCCGCCCTACTACGCGTATCTGCGCATCGCGGAGGGCTGCGACAACCACTGCGCCTACTGCGTCATCCCCAAGCTGCGCGGACGCTACCGCAGCCGTCCCATGGGGGAGCTTCTGGAGGAGGCGGAGGGGCTGGCGGCCTCCGGCGTCAAGGAGCTGATTGTCATCGCCCAGGACACCAGTCGCTACGGGCTGGACCTCTACGGAGAGCACCGGCTGGCCCCGCTGCTGCGGGCGCTGTGCCGGATCGAGGGCTTCCGCTGGGTGCGGGTCCATTACTTATACCCAGACGAGCTGCCGGACGAGCTGATCGACACCATTGCCAGAGAGCCGAAGATCGTCAAATATCTGGACATTCCCATCCAGCACGTCAACGACCAAATTTTGAAGCGGATGAACCGCCGGGGCGACCACGCGTACCTGGACGGCCTCTTTACCAGACTGCGCGCGCGCATCCCCGGCCTGGTGCTGCGCACCAGCCTCATCGCGGGCCTGCCGGGGGAGGATGAGGCGGCGTTTGAGGAGCTGTGCGCCTTTCTGCGCCGGCACAGGCTGGAGCGCGTGGGGGCGTTCGTCTTCTCCCCGGAGGAGGGGACCGCCGCGGCGCGGATGGAGTATCCGCCCCAGGAGGTGGCCGAGCGCCGCACGGCCTTCCTGGAGGATCTGGCGTCGCGGATCATCGACGGCTATAACAACCGCCGCGCGGGACAGCTGGAGACTGTGCTCTGTGAGGGCTATGACGGCGAGCGGGGCGCGTACTTCGGCCGCAGCTATGCAGAGTCGCCGGACATCGACGGCAAGATTTGGTTCACCGCGCCGCGGGCCGTCGCGCCGGGGACGTTTGTGACTGTGCGCCTGGGGGAGGCCCTGGACGGCGAGCCGGTGGGCGTGGTGTTTGAAGAGGGTGCTTCGATATGACAACTGCGAGCAAGCTGACCATTGCCCGGGTGCTGCTGATTCCGGTGTTTATGGCGGTGTACCTGCTGGACCAGCACTGGGTGGCGCTGGCGGTGTTCATTGTGGCCAGTGTCACGGACCTGGCGGACGGGTACATCGCCCGGCACTATGACCAGGTCAGCGATTTCGGCAAGTTTCTCGACCCGCTGGCCGACAAGCTGCTGGTGTTCTCGGCGATGCTGATTTTTGTCCAGTGGGGGCGGATGCCGTCCTGGGCGGTGATGGTGATTTTGACCCGGGAGCTGGCGGTCAGTGGCCTGCGGATGGTGGCGGCCAGCAAGGGCCAGGTCCTGGCGGCGGGCTGGAGCGGCAAGATCAAGACCGCCGCGACCATGGCGGGCCTGTGCGTCATGATGGCCTTCCCGGGATATGCCTGGCTGGACATTGCTGCCACCTGGGTGATGGTGCTGACCACGATTTATTCCGGGGTGGAGTACTTTGTACAGAATTGGAAGTGCCTGGGCCTTGGCAAAGGTTGACACAACGGCGGATTGATGGTAATATACTAAGGTAGTTGAATATCGCGCAGATCGAAAAGAGTAACGGAAGGGACGCGGCAGAGACCCGCCGCCGCCGGCTGAAAGCGGAGGGCGCGGAGGTTCCGTGAAAGTGCGTTCGGGAGCGAGGGGAGACCCCGTCTTAGGCCGCGTCAGTGCCGAAAGTGAGAAATCAGAGTGGAACCGCGAGCATTTCTGCCCGCCTCTTGATCGCGTCAAGGGGCGGGCTTTCTATTTTGGAGGGACCCATGCATTTGATCGAGGACATCCGGGCCTACCGGCGCAGCGATCCGGCGGCCCGCAGCGCAGTGGAGGTGCTGCTGCTCTACAACGGCCTCCACGCCACCATACACTACCGCATCGCCCATTGGCTTTACCGCCATCACTGCCTGTTCCTGGCCCGGCTCATCTCGCAGCTGTCCAAGTGGCTCACCGGCATCGAGATCCACCCCGCGGCCACCATCGGCCGGCGGCTGGTCATCGACCACGGCACCGGCATCGTCATCGGCGCCACGGCCGAGATTGGGAACGACTGCCTCCTGTACCAGGGCGTGACGCTGGGCGGCACCGGCAAGGACGTGGGAAAGCGCCATCCCACTTTGGGCAATAATATCATGGTCGGAGCCGGCGCGAAGATTCTGGGCCCCTTTAAAGTGGGGGACAACGCCCGCATCGCGGCCAACTCCGTGGTGCTCCGGGAGGTGCCGGAGAACGCCACGGTGGTGGGTGTCCCGGGCCGCATCGTGAAGATCAGCGGCGAGAAGCTGGACCACATCCACACGCCCGATCCGGTGATGCTGGAGATGGAGCGGCTGCAAAAGCGTGTCGCCCGCCTGGAGCGGCTATTGGAAAGCGAAGATTAAGGAGGTTCATCTCATGTATTTATACAACTCGGCTACCCATAAAAAGCAGGAATTTGTTCCCAACCACCCCGACATCGTCAAAATGTACACCTGCGGCCCCACGGTCTATCACTTTGCCCACATCGGCAATCTC
>JAAWBZ010000283.1 GCA_022792945.1 Oscillospiraceae bacterium
CCGCTGGATGATAATGCAGGCCTCCGCCCGGGTTAAGGAGCCTAAGGGACGGAAGGTGCCGGAAGGATCGCCAATGATAACGCCTGCGGCATAGGCCCCCAGGGTGGTTTCGTAATACCTGCCGTTTAGCTCGGAAAAGTCTGCTATTTTCTGGGACTCTGTGTTGTAATCCCCCCGCACGTCAGGCAGCAGCGCCCGCATAAGGGCCTTTACCGCCAACTGCCGGGAGATGGGCTTATCAAAAAGCGCCCCGGTGGGCGGGCACTCGTCCCAGTCTATCCAGCTTCTGTCCAGAGCCGCCTGCACCCAGCCTGCGGCCCAGTGGCCTGTTTGGCCGGTGCCCTCCTGTGCTCCTGCGCACCGCCCTACAATGGCAAGGAATTCCCCGGCGGAAACGGTGTTTTCCGGGCGGAACCGGCCGTCGGGATATCCCAACAGATACCCCTGGGCAGTCATCTCTGTAACAGCGTTTTCGTACCAGTCCCCAGGCTTTACGTCGGAAAAAGCTCCGGCAGGCAATGGCACCCCCAGCAGCAGTATTGCCGCCAAAAGCCCCCAAAGCTTTCGTGAAATCCGTTTCATCACAGCCCCGCCTTTCCTGCATAAGAATTTATATTCATAATAGCACAGGGCTGAGGGGTTTGTAAATGGTTTTGCCGTCTAAAAAAGAAGCCGCAGGGCACAGGGCCATGCGGCGGTTTTTTATACATAGTAGGGATTAGGCTTGAAGAGCAGGGAGATGAAATCTATCAGGATTCCGACTACAGCCAAACCGAAGGTGAAGAAATACAGCACGCCCATGCCGGTTTTCCCCTCATAAAACTTGTGGGCGCCGATGCCTCCCAGGAAAAAGCACAGCAACAAAGCCACCCACTTGTTCCGGGCCCTGGTCTGCATGTAGGCATTGATGGCGTTTATGTTTTCGTTGGTGTTGGTATTGTTAATGACGATATTGGGCGTGGCCTGGGCTTGGGCTATTTCCTCCACCTGCCTGCCGCACAGGGTGCAGATCACCGCGTCTGCCGGAATGCGGCCGCCGCAGTGTTTGCAGAATTTCTGCGCCGAAGGCTCCGGAGGCCAAGGCTGCATGTTCTGTTCCATATCCATATTGTTCCCTCCTTCATGTTCCTTGTTTGTAAGTATATCACAGGGGGCGCAGTTTCGTCAAATTAAAATAAGTAGTAATAATAATTAAATATCCAAAACAGAGCCGGATAAAAATCCTGAAAAAACCCTTGACATTTCCTTTGGCGCTGTGTATCATTAAAGGCAGACAGTTTAGGCGATACCGCATAAGACGGCAGTCGTGACTTGTGCGGTGCTGCCTTTATAATTGCATAGGCATAAAGGCTGTGACGAAGACGGCGGGGGCGCTTTCCCTTCAGAGAGCTGGCGGCAGGTGCGAGCCAGCGGGGGCAACCATACGCCAATCCCTTCCGAGCCGGAGATCCGAAGCCCTCAGAGGTGGTAGGCGTTTCCCGCGTGTGCTGCGTTAGTGCATAGGGCTTGCTGGAGCCTGACGAGGCGGCGCGAAAGCGCAATATGAGTGGTACCGCGGACTTTGACTTTGAGTCCGTCTCATAGAAGGACATACTTCTTCTGTGAGGCGGGCTTTTTTATTGTATCTACAGGAATATTGAAAGGGGCAGAAAACATGGAGAAAACAGATTTGAAAGCACAGCTTTCCCAGGTGGCGGAGCGCATCCGCACCATGCGGGAAATTACCGGCCTTTCCGAGGAGGAAATGGCAAAATGCACAGGCACCACCAAAGAGGAATACCAGCAGTGCGAGCAGGGGGAGCGGGACTTCAGCTTTACCTTTATTTACAAATGCGCCCAGCGCTTTGCGGTGGATCCCACAGATCTGATTAAAGGCGTAAGCCCCACCCTGTCCTCCTACACCGTTTCCCGCAAAGGGGACGGCCTGCCCATCACCCGGCGGCAGGGCTTCAAGTATCTGAACAAGGCCCCTCTCTTTAAAAACAAGACCGCCGAGCCTTTCTTTGTCACCATGCCTTACTCTGAGGCGGAGCAGAAGGTTGCCATCAAGCTTTCCACCCACGTGGGCCAGGAATTTGACATTGTGGTGAAAGGCTCTATGAAAATGCAGGTGGGCAGCCACATTGAAATCCTCCACGAGGGGGACACCATCTATTACAACTCCGCCACCCCCCATGGCATGATAGCCACTGGCGGGGCAGAGTGCCAGATTTATGCCCTGGTGCTGAAAGGCCCGGAG
>JAAWBZ010000284.1 GCA_022792945.1 Oscillospiraceae bacterium
CCCTGCCGTTGTGGGCCAAAACCGCAATATTACAGATATCCGTGCGTACATCCATGAGGGTGCGGAACTGTTCCTGGATTCGCTCACGTACCCTGGGCTGCTCCTCTGGATCAAATAGATAATGTGAAATCTCCGCATTGTGGGTGACAATCTCCATGATGTTTTCCATATAGCTGATATAAGAATCGATATCCCCATTCACCTGTTCCACCAGCTGCATGGTGTAGGCCTTTGAGTTTTCAAGAACGGTCTTTTCCGTATATTTGAGAGAAAATAAAAGAAACAGCATGAGGGCAAGTACTGCAGCCGCACCGAAGGAAAACATCATTGCTCCCCGGACCGTACGGAAACGCGACATCAAACGAAAAAACTGTCTTTTTTGTATCCTTTTCATCTTCATTGGTCATCTCACTTTTTTTGCATACTCTGTGGGTGACATACCGGTCATTCTCTTGAAGGTACTGGAGAAATAATGAGGATCGCTGTACCCCACCTCCCAGGCAATCTCATAGGCTTTTCTTGATGTGTTTTCCAGAAGTGTCTTTGCCTTTTCTATCCGCTTTCTGGTGAGTGCCTCAATAAAGGTCAGCCCGGTATAGGTTTTGAAGATAGAGCTGAAATAGCTGGTACTCATTGCCAAATAGGAGCAGACAGAATTTAACGTCACATCCTCCCTGTAATGCTCCTCAATATAGTCCAGTGCCCGGATGGCCTGACTTTTACAATAGCTGTCCTTCTCATCCCGAAAGCTTCTGGCCAGCTCCATACAGAAGCTTGTCAGTTCTGTCTTAATCTCCGACAGACGATCCTTGTCATACACTTTATTCAGAAGCTCTCTTTCCTGTCGAAAAATTTCTGTCTCGTCCAATGCGGCCGCATCCAGTTCTTTCATGACATTAAGGATCAAATTCTGAATGTGAAAGATACTCCGGTTCCTGGAAAGGCAGCTTTGGCGAATGTTTGTGATAAAGCAGTCAATTTCATCCTCCACCTCCTTCTCTCCCCCGCTTCTGACAGCCCGGCAGATCCCCCGTACATGCCGAGGCATATCAGCGCTGACCAAATCCTGGTTTTTCGGCAGATTCTGGGCATAGATAACCTGATCCCCTCCCAACACAAAACGGTATTCCAGCGTATGCCTGGCATCCTGAAAGGATCTTGAAAGCTCCTGAAGCCTTCTCACAGGCCGTCCAATGGAGATGGTACAGCGGATTTTTAAGAACTTTAAGATGCTGTCATGAATCTCCTCGGCAACCCTCAGAACCTCTTCCTCGATGTTCTCCTCGCCGAAAAAAATCAGCACCGTCCGCTCATCCACATCCTGTACACTCACTCCGAAACCGTGTGCCTCCACGATCTCTGCGGCAACATTATATATGGCAAAATAAGCCAAATCACTTTTATACTCATCAGACTGCATGAGAAAGGATGCCAGATCATCCCCCGCCACCAAGGCCG
>JAAWBZ010000285.1 GCA_022792945.1 Oscillospiraceae bacterium
CCGGGGATCCCCCAGCACCAGGAGAATGGCCGGCGCGCCGTAATAGGGATCGCCTGTGCCGCCCCGGGCCTTACAGTTAAGCTCCTGCACCGCCCTGCGATCCTCCGGGTTTTCCACTGCCACAATGGTGGCGGTCTGCTTGTTCATGCCGGAAGGGGCATAGGTGCCCGCCTCCAAAACAGCGTCCAGCTTTTCCTTTTCCACCGGCTCCGGGCGGTATTTCCGCACGCTGCGGCGGGTTTTCAGCAAAGTGATCATGTCGTTTTCCATAGGTTCTTCCTCCTGTCCGGCCTGCCGCCCGCCCCAGCGTCCCCGCCCGCAAACGCCCGCCGCAAGCGGCGGGCCGCCAGGCCAAAGGCCGGGCGCAGGGGGCAAAGCCCCCTGGTTTGCGGGCGGGACGCTGGGGATAGCCTGCAAGCCAAAAATTTCAAGTTTTAGGCTAGAGTCTGTCTGAGAACAGAGAAAGCGCTGAATTTTTGACACAGAAATCCTTCTAGCTTGGGCAAAAAGGCAATATCTGCAATTTTCAAACAGACCTCAGTCAACTGTCTTTCTCTAAAAGCCGCAGCAGCAGCGCCGCCACACCCACATTGTACCCGCTGCAGGCATAAAGCCCCCGCCCCTGGGAATCTGCCAGCAATACTAAGGGCAGGCGCTCCGGGTCTGTAAAGAGCTGACGGGCAAGGGCCGGCACCTCCCCCATGTCGGCCTGCCAAAGCTGTGCCTGGGGCAGCGCCTCCATCACCTGCAGCAGGGCGGGATCTTCCCGCGCGCCAGGGGGCGTTATCAAATAAACCTGGCAGAAGTCCCGGCGCTCCTCAAAGCCTGCCGCCGCGTCCTTCAGTTCCAGCAATAAATGTTCCGTCGGTTCCCGGCCCGGTTCCAGCCAGCAGAGCAGGCTGACAGGAGCCTCCGCCAGCACCTCCCTGCTGGAACGGGCCTGCCCCTTTTTATCTGTAAGGAAAAAAGGCGGCAGAGGCAGGCTCTGCAAAAGCTGGCTTCGCTGCGCCTGGGGGAAGCAGAGGGAAACCTCCCGGCTATCGCCTGCGGCCAGGCAGACATCCTCCTGCCTGGCCAGTTGATCCCCGCAGGGCAAACGCAGGACAGTCAGCAGGCGGTAAAATCCTGGGGAAAGCTTTAGGGACAGGCTTTCCCCGGCGCGTATGTGCCCGGTGGAAAGAACCTGCCAGGCCCCTCCCTCCCAGCGGGAAAGGGTATACCCCTGCCCCCACAGGACAGGGCGGTTTTCCGGGTTTACTAGGCGCAGGCAGGCCTCTTCCGGTTTTTCCACCCGGCAAAAGCCGCCGTCCTGCCAATATTCCGGCACGCCGTCCAAAGGGGAAAGCCGGGCGGGTATGCCTAAGGCCCGGCACATCCCGCAGAAAAGCACCCGACGTCCCTGCTCCCCTGCCGCTTCCAGCTTCAGGGCGCTGTAAGGGCTTTGGGGCAGTTCTCCATAGGTTTCTGCCTGGGAAATGTGCTCCTCCACCCACTGCCATGCCTTCTTAGGGTCTGCCCGCCAGCAGGCCGCCATTTGCTGTTCCGGAGAAGCTTCCTCCCGCCAGGCCCTTAAAGGCTCCAGCCCTATGCGGGGACAAAGCAGCGCCTGATTGAACACCTCCAAAGGAAAGTCCTTTTCCCACCTGAGGGCATGGGCGCAATCAGCTATTACCTCCGGAGGCACGCCGTCGGCCCTGTCCTTTCGGGGCAGGAGGGCAAGCACCCGTTCTGCAAGGCCTAAAGCCTTCTCCCCCTCTTCCCGCCGCACAGCCTGCTTTTCCCTGCGGGAAGCCTCCGCCTGTTCCAGCACAGCCTGCCGGGCTGCTTTCTGCTCGGGGGTTAAGGGCGCTGGGAAGGTTTCCGAAGCGGCAGGGGCTGTGAACCGGAAATCCCCAGCCGTTTGGGCAGAAAGGCCTGGAGATGAGGGCAGTTCCAGTGTCAGCGCCTGGGCGCAGGCAGTGTCCCACCATGCTTCTGCTGCCCGCCCCTCCTTCTCTGCTGTCACATATACGCAGCCCAGCCCCAGGTGCAGGCAGGCCTGGCCCTCTCCGTCAGTTACCCGGCTGGCAATGGGCCGGTAAGCCGCCATGTTCAGCAGGGAAAAGGTAAGGCGCGCGCCCTTCACCGGGGCGCCGCCTGCCTCCCGCACTATAACGGTGCAGGCCTTCACAGGGGCATACCGGGCTGTAAGGGTTTCATAGCATACACCCTCCCGCACGTCCAAGTCCAGCGGATCTATGCCGGGATAAAGCCATGGCGGGGCAGGCAGTTCCCCTGTGAAAGACCGGGTGTGTATGAGCATGGCCCG
>JAAWBZ010000286.1 GCA_022792945.1 Oscillospiraceae bacterium
AGGGCTCCCTGGACAAGAGCGACGAGAAGCGCCTGATCCACTGCATCCAGCGCACCTACCCGGAAAAGAGCAGCGCCGAGATCCGTGCCATGTACGAGGAGCCCATAGCCAACTGGTACTGCCCGGAGGTGGGCAACAGCGCCTCCACCGACGCCGGCGACGTGTCCTGGGTGGTGCCCGGCTGCCAGCTCCACGTGGCCTGCTACCCCGCCGGCCTGCCCTTCCACTCCTGGCAGATGGTGGCCATGGGCAAGTCCAGCCTGGCCAAGAAGGGCATGAAAACCGCCGCCAAGGTGCTGGCCATGACCGCCCTGGACTTTATGCTGGATCCCGCCATGCTCAAGCAGGCCCGGGAGGACTTTTTGGCCAAGCTGGACGGGGAGACCTACCGCTGCCCCCTGCCGGACACGCTCCAGCCCGGGGATAAGAGTTTTTAATGAAATAAAGGAGGAGCCGGGGCGGCGCGCCCGCCTCCGGCGGCTGTTTGCATGAGCCAGACTGTAACATTCGGCGTGGGCATCCCCACGGGCACTGAGGGCCTGATGTACCCCATCCCCTTTGTGGAGGGCATCCGGGACAACATCCGCATCGCCGAGGCGGCGGAAAGGCTGGGCTACGACTCGGTGTGGGGCAACGACCACATCGCCACCCAGCAGTACGTGGTGGAGGACTTCGGCCGGGAGCCCAACTATTTCGCCCCCCTGATCACCCTGGCGGCCATCGGGGAGCACACCACAAGGCTCAAGCTGGCCACCGCCCTGCTGGTGTTGCCCTTCCGGCAGCCGGGGATCCTGGCCAAGGAGCTGGCCAGCCTGGACCACCTCTGCGGCGGCCGGCTGATGCTGGGCGTGGGCATGGGGGCCTACCGGGAGGAGTTCGACGCCCTCTTCGGGGGGCAGGCCAAGGGCAAGATCCGTGGCAAAATGGTGGACGAGTCCCTGGAGATCCTCTACAAGCTCTTCACCGAGGACGTGGTGTCCTACCAGGGGGAGTATTTTGAGGTGCAGGATCTCCGGAGCACCCCTAAACCCGTCTCCAGCCCCTTCCCCTTCTATATCGGCGGCAACAGCGACAAGGGC
>JAAWBZ010000085.1 GCA_022792945.1 Oscillospiraceae bacterium
CCAGACTTTCCGTGCCTACCATTTCTATGACCCCGCGCTCATTTTTCCCTCTTTCCAACATCTTTTATCACCCGCTCCTATTTTACTACATCTACACGAAAAAGTCTGCCATATGGCAGACTTTTTCGACAAGCTGAGGCGGTTCGTCATAGACGAACCGCCTGATCTATTTACTGAGAAATCGTCTCGAAAGCCAATTCCATATGATATTCCGCCATCTCCCCCGGGGCGACCCAGGTGAGGAAGCGGCCGTGACGGGGTGCGTCCGGGACGCCGCACCAGGGCTCGATGCAGACCGCCTCCGGCACCGTGGTGCACACCACCAGCACCGGCTGCGTCTCGCCGAAGCGACACGTCACCGCGTAGCCGTCCGCCAGGTTCTCCAGGCGGAAGGAACAGTCCTCCGGCGTATGGAACACGTCGTCCCACTGCTCCCACAGATCCAGCGCCGCCGGCATAGGGCCGTCCTGGCCGGTGGGGATGTCGTACCAGCGGCGCATGGTCTGGAAAAACCGCGTCTGCCGCTTGTCCGTGGCCAGGAAGTAGGGGTGCCAGCCGAAGGTGTGAGGCAGGGGCTTTTCGCCGGGGTTGTGCACCCTGGCTGTCATGGACAGGGTCTGGCCGGAGACCTCGTAGCACACCTCGAACCGGAACGGGAAGGGGTACTGCCCGTCCAGCCAGCAGGGATTGTGGGCGATCCAGAAGGCCGCGCGGGTCTCGCTGCGCTCCAGGACGCCGAAAGCCGCGTTTTTGATCAGCCCGTGCATGGGCATGGCGTAGGTTCGCCCGTCCACCTCGTAGGTATCCCCCGCCAGCTTACTGGAGAATGGAAACAGCAGCGGGATGCCGCCGGCGGTCATGGGGCTCAGCTCCAGCGCGCCGCGGTCCAGGTGCAGCACCGGGCGGCCCCGCAGGTAGATCTGCGCCGCCATGCCGCCCAGGTCCGGAGCCAGCTCTGCGCGGAGGCTGCCGCCGGGGCTTTGAAGGGAGATCAGTCGCATGGCCTTACTCCACGCCGAAGAGCCGGGCGGCGTTGCGGTAGAAAATGTTCTCCACGTCGCCCCTGCCCAAGCCCAGGCGCTCACAGGCCCGCTTGCAGGCGAGCATTTCCTCATAGATGAAGAAGGTGATCTTCCCTGCCTCCCCGCCGCCGACCTCGCGCATATGGGGGTCGCCCGACACGTCGCCCAGGGAGCCGGCGGGAATTTCGTTGATATAGAAGCCGTTTTCCACGGTCCGGCGGGCCTTCATGCGGAAAATCGGAAAGTCCGAGCCGTACATCATCCGCTCCGGCCCGAAATAGCGGAGCACCTGCTCCATGACGTGGCCGTTGGTGTTGGCGGTGAAGTCCCACATCATCTTCTTGGTGTCCTTAAGGTACTCCAGGGCGCCGCCCACATCCTCGTCGGCGTAGGCACGGCCCAGGTGCGCCACAATGAGCTTCACGTTGGGGTAGCGCTCCTCGATCTCCCGCAGCTGCACGTAGTTCACCGGATCCGCCAGGCGGCGGGGCCGGGCGATGTGCAGCTGCACCACCCAGCCGTGCTGGTCAGCCAGGGCCAGGTGCTCGTGGGGAAGGAAGTCGTAGATGCGGATCTCGGCGTTGGGGATGTAGTCCGGCGCGAACTCCAAATAGACCTTGAGTCCCTTAAAGCAGGGATTGGCCAGCACCGCCCGCTCCACCGACGCCGCCGGCTGGCTGGGGTGGGAGATGTAGAGCGCGGGGAAATGGTTCGCCGCGGCGCTCTCGGCCACGTAGGCGTTGTTCCTCTTCAGGTCGATGGTGACGGTGGGCTGGCCGTAGAGCACGGAGACGACCTGCTTGCCCGGGAACAGCAGACGGTTGGTCTCGTTGAGATCCTCCACGGGGTTGTCCTGGGCCACCATGCCCGGCCACGCGCAGGAACGGGCGGCCAGGTCCGGGCCAAAGTGGTTGTGGGCGTCGATCCAGATGTGGGTATGGCAGTCGATGAAAGTGTCGGGCAGGAAACCGGCCAGGTGCTCCTCATAGAAGTGCCGGTCGTAGGGCAGAACGTTCAAAAGGCTCATGTGATTACTCTCCTTATTCTTCCAGGCCCTCGTAGTAGGCCTGCATATGGTCCCACATCCGCGCACAGCGGCGGAATTTTTCCTTGTACCACGCGCTCTCCTCCGGGATGGGCTCGTAAAGCTTCTCAGGATGGACCATGGCCCGGGCGGCGTCGGCGTAGCTCCCGAACCAGCCGGCCCCGCAGGCGGCGATGTAGGCCGCGCCCAGGGCGCAGACGTCCGCCTGGTTCAGCCGCAGGATGGGGATGCCCGCGGCGGAGGCGATCATCTGCATCCAGACGGGGCTTTTGGCCGCGCCGCCCATCATAGTGATGGTGCGGATGTCGCTGCCATTGCGGCGGAAGTCCTCGGCGGCGCGGCAGACGCCGAAGGCCACGCCCTCCATGATGGCCCGGGCGAAGTCGAAGCGGTCGTGCTCCAGATTGATGCCGGTGAAAGCCCCCCGGGCGTTGGGGCAGTGGAGGGGGAAGTTGGCCCCGGCCATGTAGGGGTAGAAGAACAGGTCGCGGGCCTTCTCCCGCCGGGTGTCCACCACGCGGTTCATCTCATCGAACTCCTCGGGAAGGAAATTGTTCTTGAACCACTGGAGCGACGCGCCCGAGGACACCAGCGAGGCGATGGCCCCGTAAAGGCCCTCCACCGGATGCTTGCCCGGGGCGACGTAGCTGTCGGTGAACAGGGGCTTGCGGGTGATGCCCATGAGGACCCAGGTGGTGCCGGCGGAGAGCAGCATATCCCCGTCGTGGACCGCCCCCGCGCCGATGGCGGCGCAGTATTGGTCGTGAGCGCCGTTGTAGACCGGAATGCCGGCTCTCAGGCCCATGGCCGCGGCGGCCTCGGGCAGGAGCTTCCCCACCGGCGCGCCGGTGGGCGCGATCTCCGGCAGCTCCGAGCGGGAGACGCCGGAGGCCCGCAGCATCGTCTCGTCCCAGTCGCCGCCCTCCACGCTGTAGAGCTGGCGCATGGCGGCGTTGGAGGGGTCGATCAGGGGATTGCCGGTGAGCAGGCGGTTGACCACCTCCAGGGTGGTCAGGTACCCTGCGGCATCGGCGTACTCCGGCAGCTTCTTCATGCGGCGGAGCTTGGCCGCGTCCAGGGTGGGGTTGATGCGCCAGCCGGTGGTGTGGTAGATGTAGGCGTCCCCGGCGGCGGCCTCCACCTCATCAGCCTCGGGGGCGCTGCGGGTATCCATCCAGGTCCAGGAATTGCCCAGGAATTTCCCATCCCGGTCCACAGCCACGGTGCTGCCGCCCTGGGTGGAGAAGGAGACGGCGGCGGCCTCGGCGTCCCCGGCGGCCTCCACGGCCTGACGGGCGGCGGTGAGAACAGCCTGCTCCCAGTCCTCGGCCCGCTGCTCAATGCAGCTGCCGCTGCTGATGAGGCCGTAGCCGAAGCTGCCCTGGCCGATCACCGCGCCGGCCTCGTCCACCAGCAGAGCCTTGGTGCAGGTGGTGCCCACATCGATGCCCAGTACGCACGGCCTCATGCGCGGATCCTCCTTTTGAGATAGCGCATGTCGATGGCCTGGACGCCGTCCTCGAAGATGGGCTCGGGGTAGTTGTCGATGAAGAAGTTCTTGAGCAGGTGGTCAAACTCGAAGCCGACTGAGCGGTAGAACGGCTCGGTGGGCAGGGTGGTGCCCACATACATCACGGCGTAGCCGGCGCTCTCGGCGTCCATGACGCCGCGGATCAGCTCCGAGCCGTAGCCCTTCTTCTGCCGCTTGGGGTCCACGGCGATGTTTTTCAGCTCGCAGGCGTCTGCCTCGTCCTTGTAGGGCACCGTCACAGCCACGGCCACGGCCTCGCCGTCGTCCTCCAGAACGTACATTTTGCCCCGGGCCAGGTACCGGTCGATCATCGGCTCATCGGGGTCCGCCTCCAGCAGGAGCCAGAGGTAATCCTTGCGGTTTTCGTTCACTTGGCGAATGGTTCTCATGATGTTTGTCTCCTTTTTATGCAGTGATGACCCGCACCTGGGCCTCGCGGATGGTCTGGGCCGCCGCTTCGGCGCAGGCGCTGTCGGTGATGACGGTGTGGACCTGCCGCAGCGGGCAGACCAGGGAGAAGCCGGCACGGCCCATCTTGGTGTGGTCGGCCAGGATCCAGGTGTGGGCGGCGCGCTCGACCATGAGACGGTCGATGATGGCCTCGTCGGCGTGGTGGGTGGTGATGCCCGCGGCCAGGCTGACGCCGTCCAGGGACAAAATAGCGTAGTCCGCCTGGTATTTTTCCAGCTGCTCCTGGGCGTCGCCGCCGCTGGTGTAGAGGTACTGCGGGTCCAGTGTCCCGCCCAGCAGGATCACCCGGAAGCCGGCGATGCTGTTCAGCTCCGCCGCCACCGGCACGGAGTTGGTGACGATCTGTAAATTCCGCCGCTCCTTCAGGGCCAGGGCCAGCTGGTGGGTGGTGCTGCCGGAGTTGATGAACAGCGTGTCCCCGTCCCGGATCAGCCGCGCCGTGGCGGCGGCGATGGCCTTCTTCTCCTCCACGCAGGCGGCGGAGGGCCGCTGGGGCTGGACCCGCGTCTTGCGGATGGCGCCGCCCTGGATGCGCTCAAGAAAGCCGTCCCGGGCCAGGGCGTTGAGGTCGCTGCGGATGGTGACCACCGTGGCCCCCAGATCCTCGCTGAGCCGCGCGACGCTGACGCGGCCCTCCTGCTCGAGAGTTTCCAATATTTTCCTGCGGCGTGCGTCAATCTTCAAGGCGTAAGGTGCCATGCTGCCTCCTTTATTTGGCGTTGAGCCGTTCTCCCACGGCCCCGCCGGGATGGATCAGGGCGAACTGCGCCTCCTGATAGCCGGTGGCCTCGATCAGCGCCGCCTGGAGGGCGTGGAAGATCACGCACAGCGCCGAGGTGCTGGTGGTGCCCTGGGCGTTGTACTTGTCGGTCTCCCGCTCCACGTACTGCTTGAGAACCACGTCGGCCCCCTGGGCCAGGGGGGACTCCAGATTCTCGGTCACGGTGATGACCTTCACGTCCTTGGCCCTGCAGATGTCCAGGATGGGCAGCAGCTCCTTCGTCTTGCCGCCCCGGGAGGCGAACACCATCACGTCCCCCGCCTGGAGGTACCCGGTGGCCCCGTGGATGGCCTCCGCCGGGGAAATAAACCGGGCCGGGCGCTCGATGCAGCACATCAGATGGGCAAAATGCTGGCAGATGATGCCCGAGTGGCCGCAGCCCGACGCGGCGATCCGCGGCGCCTGGGCCAGCAGAGAGACGGCCCGCTCGTAGGCGGCCTCGTCGAAATACGCGGCCATTTTTTCGATGCTGGCGGCCTCAGTGGAGAACGCGGCCCGGGCCGCCGCCATGGCTTCCTTCATGGAGAATCATCCTTTCGCTGCAGAAAATGCCCCGGGGGCACTTCCGCAGTATTTTCTGAAAACCATTATATATTTTCTATACCAAAAAATCAATACAAAATATCATTGACTTTTTCTTTTTTCCATTTATAATGGAAATCAGAAGCCGCGATGCCGGCAATCACAGAAAGCGAGGCTTATCATCATGGAATTCAAGGTATATCAGAAGGAATTGGAATTGCAGTCCCGGGGCTGGATCCCCACGTTCCACGACGTGTCCAAGGAGATCCGCGAGATCGTTGAGGCGTCGGGCGTGAAGAACGGCACAGTCTGCGTCGCATCCCACCACACCACCTGCTCGGTGATGGTGCAGGAGTGCTCCCACGATATCGACTCCTTTGATCTGGAGTTCCTCCAGCACGACCTGCTGGACATCATGCGCAAAATGATCCCCGACTTCGCCGAGGAGCATCAGTACCGCCATCCCGGCCCCATCCACGCCCAGTTCGGCCGCTATGTGGACGAGCCCGGCGATTTCACCAGCATGAACACCGACGGGCACCTGCGCAGCGTATTCTTCGGACGCAGCGAGACCATGACCATCAAGGACGGCAAGCTGGACGGCGGCGAGTTTGCCCACGTCTACTTCATCGACTGGGACCATGTCCGCGCCCGGCACCGCCAGCTGAACGTCACCGTCATGGGCACCACCGGCGACCTTGCGGAGGACCGCAAGTGGAACGGCGGCCAGACCATCAACACCCTCCGCAAGTACACCGACGAGGAGAAGGCCTACGACGTCCACTACGACCTCCAGCAGAAGCGGTGAGGTGCCCTATGAAGCCGACAATCCGCACCCCCTACTTTGAGATCGGGACCAAGAACTACATCTACGGCGACACCCTCCTGGAATACGCCAAGGCCGCTGACGCCGCGGCGGAGAAATACGATATCGACGTGCTGTTCATCTGCCCCGCGGTGGAGATCCGCCGGGTGCGGGAGAACACCAGGCACCTGATCGTCCTGGCCCCCTATATGGACACCCTGCGGCCCGGCCGCGGCATGGCCGACGTTCTCCCCGAGGGCCTCCAGGCCGCCGGCGCCCAGGGCGTGGTCATCAACCACTGCGAGAAGCCCATGAGCCTGCCCCAGATGAAGGCCACCATCGACCGCGCCCGGGAGCTGGACTTCCTGGTGTTCGCCTGCGCCGACACCCTGGACGAGGCCAAGGCCATCGCGCAGCTGCACCCGGACATCATCAACCCCGAGCCGTCGGAGATCATCGGCGGCGGCAACGGCGTCAGCCCCATGGCCTATGTGAAGGACTCCATCCGGGTCATCAAGGAGATCGACCCGGACATCCTGGTGGAGCAGGCCGCGGGCATCACCAACGGCCAGCAGGTCTATGACTTCATCATGGCCGGCTCCGAGGCCGCCGGCGCGGCCTCGGGCATCATGAACGCCGCGGACCCCATCGCCATGATCGACGAGATGATCGCCGCCACCCGCCGCGCCGCGGACGACCTGAAAAAGTGAGGCACAACTATGGTTTATCGTGAGGAATTCAAGCTGGAGTCCCGCCACCGCGCCGTGAGCTTCCACGACGTCACCGACCAGGTCAAGGCCATCGCCGCCCGGTCGGGGATGCAGAACGGCATCGCCGTAGTCTACTCCCACCACACCACCTGCTCGGTCATCACCCAGGAGTGCGCCTTTGATATGTCCATGACCGGCCTGGAAACCCTCCAGCAGGACCTGGTGAACGTGTTCGAGGAGTGGATCCCCACCTGCCGCTCCGAGGGGATGTACCTCCACCCGGGGCAGAAGGCCCTGGTGTTCGCCGAGGAGCACGGCGAGGACAACTTCGGCTGCCACAACACCGACGCGCACCTCCGCTCGTCCATCATCGGGCGAAATGTGACCATCGTCCTGGCCGACGGGGCGCTGGACCTGGGCGAGTTCGGCAGGGTGCACTTCATCGATTGGGACCAGACCCGCGGCCGCACCCGCACGGTGCAGGTCATGCTCATCGGGGAATAGGCGAGAAAATTCCCAAACACGCCCCGCGGCCGTCTTGAGCTGCTTCCCCGGCAGGCAGACACTGCAACAAAAAAATTGTGAAAAGCTGCAGGACATTCTGTTCCCGAAGTACGAAAAAAGCCGGGGAGCGGTACAACACCGCTCCCCGGCAAGTCACAGCTCCACCAGCGCGGAAAGCTGTTTCAGCAAATCGGGCAGAAGGCCCCACAAGGTGGAGGCAAGGTCAATCCGGAACACACAGCCGCAGAGGACCTTCCTCCTATAAGCGCACAAACCGTTCCGCCCCGCGGCGCTTGAGCCAGGCGCAAAGCGCCCAGGCGGCCAGCGCCATCACGGCCGCGCAGACACCCAGATAGCCCTCCTTCCCCAGGGGCTCCATCAGGAAGATGCCCAGCACCACCAGCACCAGCACCGTCCCCCAGTCCGCAAACAGCGCCAGCACCGCGCTGCCGCTCTGCTTCACCGCCTGCGCCTCGCTGATCCAGTCCAGCCGCGGCAGCAGCAGGTTCAGCGCCAACCCCAGCGCTGCGCACAGCAGGCTGAACACCTGCGGGATCACCACCGTCAGAACTGCGCCCGCCGGCGTCAGATGGAGCACCGCCGCCAGCACCGCCGAGCAGATCAGCGCCGGCGGCGCCGTCAGAAGCATGTGCAGCAGCAGCTTGGCCCGCAGCACCTGCCAGCCGCGCACCGGCATGGACTGCGCCAGCCAGATGCTCTTGCCCTCCAGGGAGACGGACGGGGCCGTGATCAGGTTCATCGACAGCACCAGGCAGATCACACCGCAGGCAAACACCGCCGTCCACTCTGACACCACAGGAAACGCCCCCAGAAGCATTACCAGGTCCTGCCGCTTGATCACCGCCGCCACCGCGCCCGCCAGCAGCAGTACGCTGCCCAGCGCGCCGTTGAGCATATATGTGGGACTGCTCCAGAAGCGCCGCAGCTCCTTGCCCAGCAGCGCCCGGTCCTGGGAGCTGACCTTCAGCGTCCGCTCCCGATAGCGGATCTTCGCCGCGCCGCGTTTGGTGGTGGCGATCTTCAAAAACGTCCGCGCCAGCGCGAAATACACCGCCGCGAAGGGGAGCGCCACGCACAGCGCAAACCACAAGAACGCCAGCGCGTCCCCCTGGGCCGCCTGCCCCATCTGGTAGAGGGGGAAGAGCGCCCTGCGGATGGTCTCCCCCACCGCCTGGCTGTTGAGCACCAGCAGCTGGAGGTACTCGCTCATCTTGAAGTACAGATAGAAGTACGCCGCCAGGAAGCCCAGGGAGAGGATCAGCGTAATCAGGCTCTTCCGCCGCATCCGCGACGAGATCAGCGCCACCAGCCACCCCAGAATACATGAGAGCGACAGGGACAGCACCGGCAGCAGGAAGAAAATGCACACCGCAAAGACCACCGCCAGCGGCGTGGGCGACGCCTCCTGCAAATACACCGCCAGCGACGGCAGCAGCACCACCGCGCTGAACAGGAAGCTCTGCCCGTACAGCGCCGCCATCCGGCTGCCCAGAATATAGGAGGGCGGAATGGGCATGGAGAGCAGCAGCTCATTGTCCTTGGCCTCGAAAAGCTGGGTCTGGGCGGCGAACACGCTGCCCACCACCGACAGCGCCACAGCCATGGTGCCCGTCAGCGCGAAATACAGCCAGTCCAGCCCCGCCGACACCAGCGGCGCGCACAGCTGCCCGGCCATCATATAGAAGAGATACAGGAAACACGCGCCCACATAGAGCATCAGCAGCCCATACCCGGCCATGCCCATCCGGGAGCGGCGCCTGCCGGCCCGCCGGCCGCGGAACATCCCGGCCAAGGTGGCTTGGATGCGGGTGCGCAGCAACGCTTTAAACATGGTCGTCCTCCAATTCCAGGAACACTTCCTCCAGGGACGTGTCGCCCTTGACGTCCTCCATACTGCCGGCCTTCATCAGCCTGCCGCCGCGGATGATGGCCACCTTGTCGCACAGCTTCTCAGCCACCTCCAGGACGTGGGTGGAGAAGAAGATGGCGCTGCCGCGGCCGCACAGCTCCCGCATGATCTCCTTGAGCAGGTGTGACGCCTTGGGGTCCAGGCCCACGAAGGGCTCGTCCATAATCAGGAGCTTCGGCTCGTGGAGCAGGGCGGAGATGATGGCCAGCTTCTGCTTCATGCCGTGGGAGTAGGCGCTCACCGGCTGGGCCAGGTCCGCAGTCAGCTCAAAGGTTTCGGCGTACTGCCGGATGCGCGTCTGCCGCACGTCCTGGGGCACACGGAAGATGTCTGCCACAAAGTTGAGGTATTGGATGCCTGACATAAACTCATAGAGGTCGGGGTTGTCGGGGATATAGGCGATCCTGGCCTTGCAGGCCAGCGGATCCCGCCGCACAGAGACGCCGTCCACCAGGATCTCTCCCTGGTCGAACTGCAGAATCCCGCAGCAGGCCTTGATGGTGGTGGTCTTGCCCGCGCCGTTGTGGCCGATGAAGCCGTAGATCTCCCCCCGCTGGATATGGAGCGTCAGGTCATCTACCGCCGTTTTGGCGCCGTAGGACTTGGTAAAATGGTCAATTTTCAGCATTTGGTCTCGCCTCTCCTTCGCAAATCGGTTTGTCCGGTCCGCTGGGTACGCCCATTGGACGGCGGGCAGGCCATTTTTGTTCCGCGCGGACGCCGGTTTGCAGATATTTTTTGGGTTGTGTGGAATGCCACACGCATTATAGCACCATTACCGGCTAAAATCAAGAGTAGTTTCGTGTGGTAATCCACACAAGAGGAGATGCCGGCGCGTGGAGCAGAAGATCAAGCAGGACCAGACCATCGGCCAGAACATCCGGGCGCAGCGCCTGAGCCGTGGCTGGACGCAGGAGCGGGTAGCGGCGCAGCTGCAGCTGTGCGGCGTGAACATGTCGCGGGATTTCTACGCGCACATCGAGAACGGCACCTATAACATCCGCGTCAGCGAGCTGGCGGCTCTGCGCCGCCTGTTCCAATGCCGCTACGACGACTTTTTTGAGGGAATCTAGCGCGGCAGAAACCGCACTATGCACCATCGGAACAGCCCCTGCCGGCGGCAGGGGCTGTTTGAGGTCTTATGGCCCGTCACATCCCGAAAACCGCGTACAGCGCCACGCCCAGCACGCCGGCGCCCGCCATGACATACAGCGGATTGGGCTTCCACTTCCGCAGGACAAAGACGCCCGCCGCGAAAATGGCGATGGAGATCCAATTCACCGCCGTCAGATCCTCCGGCAGCGCCCGCTGGCCATAAACCGACAGGATCACCAGCGAGATCCCCGCCGACGCGATCATCGCCACCACCGCCGGCCGCAGGCCCGCCAGAATCCCCTGCACCATGGTCAGCCCGCGGAAGCGGTAGTAGACATACGCCAGCGTCAGCACGATGATGCACGAGGGCAGCACGCACCCCGCCGTTGCCACAAGGGCCCCGGGGATGCCCGCCACCTGGATGCCCACGAACGTGGCGGAGTTGATGGCAATAGGTCCCGGCGTCATCTCGGCGATGGTCATGATGTCGGCAAACTGCGCCATGGTCAGCCACGGGTGCAAATCCACCACCTGCTCCTGGATCAGCGGCATGGCCGCGTACCCGCCGCCGATGCTGAACAGGCCGATCTGGCAGAAGCTCCACAGCAGCTGCAAATAGATCATTTCGCCGCCTCCCTCCGCTTCTTCTCCCGGTACCAGGTGTCTGCCGCGCCGATCACGCCGCACAGGAGGATAATCAAAATAATATTCACGCTGAAAAACCGCACCAGCACGAACGCCGCCGCCATCACGACCACAGGCAGGATGCGCTTTTGCCGCACCACACTCCTGCCCATGGTGTACACCACGTCGCAGATCACCGCCGCCACCCCCGCCAGCATCCCGGTCATGGCCATGCTGACAATGGCGTTGTCGCGGAAGGCGGCGTAGAAATAGGAGATCACTGTGATGATCACCAGCGGCGGCAGGACCGTCCCCAGCACCGTCAGCAGCGCGCCGCCCACGCCCGCCGTATGGTAGCCCACCAGGATCGACGCGTTGACCGCGATGGCCCCGGGGGACGACTGGGCGATGGCCGTCAGGTCCATCATCTCCTGCTCCTCGATCCAGTGCAGCTCCTCCACGAACTTCTTGCGCAGCAGCGGAATGATGACAAACCCCCCGCCGAAGGTACAGGCGCTCAGCTGCAGCGTCGATAGAAACAGCTTTTTATAGCGTTCTGCCGGATATTTCACACCATTTCCTCCTCTTTCTCCAAGCATCGCAGCAATTCCAGGACACTGAGAAACGTATAGTCGGGCTGGACGGCGCTCTCGCGCACCATCTGCTCGGTGGACTCGCCGGAGAGGACGCACACGGTGTCCACCCCCGCGCGCACGCCGGCGGCGATGTCGGTATAGAGCCGGTCCCCCAGCACCACCGCCTCCGCGGGCGGCACGCCCGCCGTCCCGCAGGCCGTCAGGATCATATCCGGCTCGGGCTTGCCCAGGAAGCGGGGCCAGCGGTGGACGGCGTATTCCAGCATTTTACAGATGGACCCGCAGTCGGGCACGGCGCCGAACGGCGCGGGGCAGACCCAGTCTGGGTTGGTCGCCAGGTAGACGGCGTTCTTCTCCAGCAGGAGGCGGGAGGCGTCGATGAGCTTCTGATAGCGAAGCTCGGTGTCGTAGCCGATGAGCACCACGCCGGCGCCGGGATCGTACTGTGTCGTCACAGGAATTCCGCTCCGGCGCAGCTCCGCCACCAGCGAGCCGGTCCCGACACAGAACACCAGCTCCCCGGGGTACTGTGCCGCCAGCAGCCGCGCCGCCGTCTGGGCAGCGGTGCAGAAGTCGGCCTCAGCGGCGGGGATGCCCAGGGCACGGAGGTGGCCGGCGCAGTCCCGGACGCTGCGGGAGGAGTTGTTCGTCACATACACGGCCCTGCCGCCCGTTTCCCGGATGTGGGAGAGCAGCGGCAGCGTGCCGGGAAACACCCGGCCCCCGTTGTAGAGGGTGCCGTCCAGGTCAAAGAGAAACAGGCGTTTGCGGCGCAGCGGGGCGGCGTCTTTTCCAAAGTAGTCCAAGGCGTTCATGGGGACACTCCCAACGTTTTTTTACAGCATACCATATACCCCGGCCCGCTGGCAAGAGGCAATGCCGCGGAGATACGGCCGGCCGCGTTGCAGGGCAAAAGCCGCCACCGGGGCCGGTGGCGGTTCCATGGTGAAGGCTATCAATTACAACCGGACCAGCCGTTTCTCACAGCATTTCTCGCTGCTTTCATGATAGAGCCTCCCCGGCCGTTTGTCAAGTCCGGATGCCGGCCCCGGCGTGTCTGCGCGCGCCCTTGCGGGATTCTGCCGCTTTTCCTCGGATCTGCTTATGATTTTCTTACAGCCTTCTCCACCGCTTCAGGGTTGGAAACCAGCTGCGCATGCCCTGCTCCGCCGCCTCCTGCGGGCCAAAGGGGAAGCCGTTTTCCGCGTTGAACTTCAGATTGTACGCGATCATGTCCTCCATGGTGGCGTCGGGCGCGGTGAACGCCCCGTTCCGGCAGCAGTAGCGGCAGTAGTCGCCGCTGGGCGCGCCGCCGGCCTCGGTGCCCGCATCGGCGGGGTTGTCCAGGGGCATCCCGCAGCTCTGGCAGAATTTCCGTTCTTCCATACAAATAACCTCCTTGTGATGCGGCGGGGCTGTCCGTCCCGCCTCTTTTCATAGTGTACGCCCGTAAATCAGACACGGTCTGTCAGGTTTTTATTGTTTCGGCAAAAAAAGTGCGGCGGCATGGGCGCTCCCCTGCCGCCGCGCTTTTTGGGATTACGAAAGCCGCGTAAACCGGCTGTGGCGCTGCCGGTAGGCGTCGTTGTCCTTCTGGCGCAGCTCCTGCTCCACCTGGTCCAGCTGCTTTTCCAGCGTCTGGCGCCTCTGCCCGTCGGTCTCAGCGGCGAGCTGCCGCTCCAGCTCCTGCTGCCGCTTTTTCAGTCTCTCGATCTCCCGGTCCACCTGGTCGGTGCTGCCCATGCAGCGCTCCGCCTTCGGGTCCTCTCCTTCCGGCTCGCCGGGGCGGTCAAAGCGGATGCTGCGCCGGCCCTCCCCGTCCCGCTCCGGCCAGTAGCGGCCGGAGGGCGTATGCGGTTCCTCCGGGGTATAGGTGTCCATTGCCGGCGTCCGCGCCCGGGCCTCCGGTACGGCGGGAGTCTCCGGCGCTTTTCCGGCGGCGGCGACGGGCCGCGCCGCGGCGGGCTGTATGCTGGAAATCGTCATGGCGATCCCTCCCTTTCACGGCTCCATGCTACCACAGCGGCGGCGGACGCCGCAAGGCTTCGGCCCTGAAATGCGCCCCGGGCGTCACGAAATGTCCAGCAGCACGCTGAGGGTGAAGCGCCCGCCGGCCTTTTCCGTCTGCACCGCGCCGCGGTACTTCCCCGCTGCCGCGCGGAGGCTGGCAAGGCCGGTCCCCGGCGGGGGCAGGGGGCCCTCGGGGCAGGTGTTCTCGAAGGTCAGCAGATAGAAGTCCCCCTGCCGCTGCCCCGCGACCCGGAGGAACGGCGCATCCCCGCCGGCGCGGCAGGCGGCGACGGCGTTGTCCAGGGCGTTGGCAAAGATCACGCACAGATCCGGCTCGTCGATGCCGCAGGGCTGCGGCAGGACCAGGGCGACCTCCGCCGTGATCTCCGGCGCCAGCCCCAGCTTCTCCCCCAGCAGAATGTCCACCACGGGGCTGCCGGTCTGATAGGGGCCGGTCAGGGAGGCTGAGACAGCCTCCAGCTTGCTCAGGTACGCCCGCCCCGCCTCCAGCTCCCCCCGCCGGAGCAGGCCGTCCAGGACGGAGAGGTGATTCCGGATGTCGTGGCGGAAGGCCCGGGTCTGCTCACTGCGCGCCTGCGCCCCGGCCAGGTAGGCCCTCTGCGCCCGGGCCGCCGCCTGGACCTGGATGCCCTGGCAGAGCTGGCGGTAGGCGTACAGCGTACACAGCAGCGCCCCCAGCCCCATGGCCTGGAGGAGGAGAAGCACGCCGTGCCGTCCGGCCTCCGCCAGTGTGGGGACCAGGGCGATGCCGCCGTAGGCGGTGCGGAGGATGTACAGCTCCGCGGCGAAGCAGAAAAGCCCCGGGAACAGCAGCAGACCCAGATACGGCGTCCCGCTCTCCCCGGTCCACCGCAGGAGCCGTCCCACGGCGGCACAGCACCCCGCGCACAGCGCGAGGGAAGCCACCAGCGCCGCGGCCACCAGCGGGTAGAGCGCCGGTTTTCCCAGGAAATACGGAAACACCGCCGCTTCCACAGAGTTGACGAGGCCGAAGGAAAGCTGGGTGATGCAGAACGCAAGCACCGCCGCCAGCCAGGACGCGCCCCGGCGGTTCCGCAGCCCCACGCGGCTCACGCCGCAGAGCGCCAGCATCCCGAGGCCCATGGGCGTCAGCACGGCGCCGGGCAAAAGCGCGCGGCAGGCCAGCTCCACGGCGGCGAGCAGGGCCAGATAGACGGCGAAATGCCAGGGGCGCGGCCGCTTCCCCGTGAGCCGCCCGGCGAAGCCGATGTGCAGCGCCGCCTGTCCGGCCAGGGCGACGCCCTCCAGGCACAGGCTGAAAACGTCCATCTCAGCCTCCCTCCCGCATATGGCGCAGCAGCGCCTGGGTCAGCTCCTGCCTGCGCAGACGGGAAACCGGGACTAACGCGCCCCCGGTCAGCCGGACCTGCCCGTCCTGGCAGCCGCGGACATGGTCGAGATTCACCAGATAGCTCCGGTGGCACTTGAAAAAGCGCCCGTCCAGGCGGCGCTCCAGCTCCTCCAGCCGCCCGCGGTCCTCCAGCACCGTTCCATCCGCCCGGCGGAGGTAGAGCCGCCGGCCCTGCACCTCGCAGCAGACCAGCTCCGCGAAGGGGACCACCTCGCAGCCGCCGCCCCGTCGGAGTACAACGCTTCCGGCGGACTGCCGCGCCAGCCGCCCCAGCGCCCGGTCCAGGACGCGGCGGAGCTGCCCGCGGTCCAGGGGCTTGAGCAGATAGTCGCAGGCCTCCACCTCAAAGGCGTCGAACACGCGCTCGCGGAGCACCGTCACAAAAACCAGCAGACTGCCGCTCCCCTGCCGGCGCAGCCGCCGGGCGGTCTCCAGACCGTCGGGCGGCGGCATCTGGACGTCCAGGAGAATCACGTCGAAGCCGCCGCCGCTCTCCAGCAGCGCGCCGCCGTCGGGAAAGCAGTCGAGACTGTAGCCGCTGATTTGCCGCGCCCTTAAATCCGCCGCCAGGGCGTCCGCCAGCTCCCGGCGCGCCTGCGGCTCATCGTCGCAGACCGCGAATCGAAGCATTTCCATCACCACGTTTCTTTTCAGCATAGCAAATATCGCGGCCGCCGGCAAGAGGGCGGTCACGAACTGCTAAAAATTGGTCACAAAAGACCGCTCCCGAACGCGGCCCCGTCCAAATAGGCGCGTTCAGGAGCGGTTTTGCTTTTTCATCAGTCGATGACTGCCAGCTCACAGCCCAGGAAGCCGGCCAGGGACCGCAGGGCCTCCAGAACGTCGCCGTAGACCAACACGCTGTGGTGGGTGGCGCCGTGCTGGCTGTAGCGAGCCAGGAAGTCCTCCAGCGGCACGTCAGGGCGGAACCAGCCGTTGGTGGCCTGGGCCTGGCGGTTTTCGCCGCGGATGGTCAGCATCTCGCCGGGGGCCAGGGTCAGGGTGTAGCGGCCGTTTCCAAAGGGTGCCAGGTTTAAAAACACCGCCCGGCCTCCCTTCATGGTCTGGTAGGCCACGGTGGGGTTCTCAGCGCCGGTGAAGGGGAAGGGCTTCTCCTGGAGCACTGGCTTTCCGTCGGCAATGGCGTAGTTGAACTCGCCCATGTGGCTGAGGAACACCGCGCCATGGGTCCAGTCGGGGCAGAACATCTCGGTGAACGTGGTCTCCGGGAAGGCCGTGAGCAGCGCGCCCACCAGCGCCGCGGTCAGCACGTCGCCCTCGCCGGCGTAGCCCAGGCCGTTTACCATGGCCAGGCAGCACTCGGTGAAGGGCATGACTGCCAGACCGGGCCGGGAGCCCTCGGTCTCCAGGAAATTGATGCTGTAGCCCGTCAGCCGCTCCGCCTCCGCCCAGCGGCGGATGGCCAGGGCCGTGCGGGCCGTGCGGTCGTAGACCGCGCGGGTCAGGGCCGGGTCCATGGTAAAGCGGCGGCAGTCAGCGGCGTACTCGGCGTCGATATCCGCCTGGGTCACAGCCTGCGCGCGCTGCGCGCCCGCCGCAAAGTCATAGTGCACCGTCTCGATGCCCAGGTCCCGCTTCAGCTCGGCAAAGGGGACGCGGAAGTCGCCCATGCCGGCAAACGGCTCGCCCACCAGACCCACCCGGGCGCGGCGCAGCTCGTGGGCCACCATCGCGGCCTTCGCCGCCGCGGCCACCCGCGCGAGGACGTCGGAACGGTCCATGTGCCCGGCAAAGACACGGAAGGGCTTGCCGTTTCGCAGCAGCAGGTTGCACATGTCCTGGACGCCGTGGATGCCGTGATTGAGCATCAGCGCCGCCGGGTCGGTGAACTGGTCGTAGGTCTCGCCGGGGGTGGTGTCCAGGATAATCAGCGGCAGCTTCGTCCCGGCCAGGGCCTTTTCCGACTCCAGGGAGGGGGAATAGGCCAGATGCAGCGTGACAATGGCGTCCACGTCCGCCTGCTCAAAGATCTCGACGGCCCGGGCGAACTCAGCGGCCAGCCGGCAGACCGGTGCGCGGACCACCTCCAGACCCGCCGCCTCCAGGCGCTGGGCGGTATGGTCGTGGGCGGCGTCGATGGCCGGGCGGACCTCGGGGGTGGTCAGGTCATACAGCTCCACATACAGCGGGAGCAGGCCGATTTTCGGATTTCTCATGGGTTCAGGTCCTCCTGTGGCGCGCCGGGACGGCGCAGGCTCCAAACAACGGGGGGACCAGAGGTCCCCCCGGCTTGGGCAGTGGATGCTGGGATCAGTTGGAGGCAGTCACCTCGTAGACGTACTTGGCGCGGAACTGCTCCTGGTTGTCGGCGTTGATGATGATAGAGCCGGAGTCCACGGTGTCGGGCAGCGGGTTCACGCCCAGGTCCCGGTAGCCCTCGATGACCTTGAGGCTGTCGTTGACGTAGGAGTGCAGCCAGTACAGGGCGATGTAGCCCTCGACATAGGAGTTCTGGGCGAAGGACGAGGCGACCTCGCCGTTCTTGATGAGGTCCAGGGTGGCGGCGTCGCGGTCGCGGCCGACGATGATGACCTCGCCCTGCTTGCCGGCCTCGCGGACGGCGGTGGCGGCGCCCACGGCGGTGTAGGCCTGCTGGCCGATGATGCCCACGGTGTCGGGGTTGGCCTGGAGGGCCGCGCCGATGTTGGTGGCGGCGACATTGGCATCGGCGGTGTCGTCCACCTCAATAACCTTGATGCCGTCCACGGCGTCCAGGACGGAGCGCGCGCCCTCAAGGTTGGCAATGGCGGAGGGCTGGGCGACCGCCAGAGCGGATGAGATCAGCACGGTGCCGGTCTTGCCGTCCAGCAGGCGAAGCAGCTCCTCGGCCTGGCCGACGCCGGCGTTATAGGGGTTGCAGCCGATAAAGCTCAGGCGCTTGGAGGGAATATCGGTGTTGACGCAGATGACGGGCACGCCCTTGTCAATGGCGTTGTTGATGGCGTCGGCAGTCTCCTCGGTCTGGCCGTGGAGGATGATGCCGGTGACCTTGTTGGCCACCGCCTGATCGATGGCCTGGACGATCTGGTCGGGGACCAGCTCCTGGGGACCGGCAAAGTACCACTTGGCGCCGATCTCGTTGGCGGCGTCGCAGACGCCGGCCTTGAGCGCGTCGAAGAACTCCAGCTGGCCCAGGGACATGATGACGCAGTAGGTCTCGTCCACGGACGCGGCGGGCGCGGCAGCGCCGGTGTCAGCGGCGGGCGCGGGCGCCTCCTCCTTGGCGCAGCCGGCGAAGAGGGCCGCCACCATCAGGACGCACAGAAGCAGAGCGAATAACTTTTTCATCTTGTTTCCTCCTAAGAGTTTTATTTTTATCCCAAATCTGGAATAAAATACGATATTTTACGCAGAGTAGCCCGAGGCCATGGCCATGAGCTTTTCCTCTGTCAGGTCCTTGTTCTCCAGGCAGCCCATGCACCGCCCCTCGTACATCACCAGCACGCGGTCGCAGGAGGCCATGATCTCCGGCAGCTCCGAGGAGACCATCACCACGCCCTTGCCCTCCTTGACCACGTCGCGGAGCAGCAAATGGATCTCCGCCTTGGCCCCCACGTCCACGCCGCGGGTCGGCTCGTCGATGAGCACCACATCCGGCGCGGCTGAGAGCCACATGGACAGCAGCACCTTCTGCTGGTTGCCGCCGGAGAGGTTGAGCACCTTGTGGGTGAGGCCGGAGCACTTGATGGACATGGCCTTGACGTACTTTCGGGCGTTCTCCGCGATCCTCTGGTACTTGACAAAGCCCCGGGGCGCGTAGCGCTCGGTGGATGCCGCGGCGATATTCTGCTGCACGTCCAGACCCAGGAAGAGGCCGAGGATTTTGCGCTCCTTGGTGATATAGGCCAGCTTGCTGCGCTTGGCGTCGTAGGGGCTGCGGACGCGCACCTCCTTGCCGTGCAGCTTGATGGTCCCGCCGGTGGCCCGCCGCCAGCCGAAGATGGTCTCCAGCAGCTCCGTCCGGCCCGAGCCCTCCAGGCCCGCGATGCCAAGGATCTCCCCGGCGCGCAGGGTGAAGGACACGTCCTGCATGGCCCTGCCGCTGCTGAGGCCCTCCACCTCCAGAAGGACGCCGCCCGCCTTCGTGGAGCCGACGCGGTAGTCGTAGGTCACGTCGCGGCCCACCATGTACCGGACCATATCGTCCCGGGTCAGCTCGGGAGACATGGGACGGGTGACGACGTGCTCGCCGTCCTTGAGCACCGTCAGGGCGTCGGCCAGCTCCACCACCTCGTCCAGGCGGTGGGAAATATAGATGATGGTGACCCCCTGGGCCTTCATATTGCGGATCAGCTCAAAGAGCTTTTCCACCTCCACCTGGGTCAGGGCCGACGTCGGCTCATCCAGGATGACGATGCGCGCGTTCTCGTGCATCAGCGAGGCGATCTCCACCATCTGCTGCGAGCCCAGGCTCAGATCCTTCATATCGGCCCGCTCGTTGATGTAGCCCAGGTTGCAGGCGTCCAAGATGTCCCGGGCGGATTGATAAAGCGCCTTGTAGTCGATATGCCCCCGCCGGGTGGGCACCGCGCCGGCGAACAGGTTGGAGGCCACATCCAGGTGCAGGAAGTTGGAAAGCTCCTGATAGACCACGCCGATGCCCGCCTTTTTGGCGTCCTCGGGGCTCTTGAAGTCGATTTTCTCCCCGAAAATCTCCACACTGCCCGCGTCGCAGCCCTGGACGCCCGCCAGAATCTTGATGAGCGTCGATTTGCCCGCGCCGTTCTCGCCGATGATGCAGTGGACGTGGCCCTCCTGAATCTCGAAGCTGACGCCGTTGAGCGCGCGGACGCCGGGGAATACCTTGGTCACGCCGTCGAGCCTGATTGCTGTTTTCGCCATATTGCTCCCTCCTCTGCGGACCCATCAGACCTTGGCCTTTTTCTTCTTCAGCAGCACATCCAGGCCCACCGCCAGAATCAGGATACAGCCGTTGATGAGCTTGGTGTAGCTGGTGTTCAGGTAAAGCAGGGTGATGGCGTTGCCCACCATCTGCATCAGCATCACGCCCAGCATGGCCCCCAGCACGCTGCCCACGCCGCCGTCCATGGACACGCCGCCCACCAGCAGGCCCACCACGTTGCGGAACTCCAGGCTCTCGCCGGCGTTCTGCGAGCAGCTGCCCAGCCGCGCCGCCAGGATGATGCCCGCGAAGGAAGCAATGGCGCCGGTGATGGCGTAGGTGATGACCGTGAACCGCTCGACATTGATGCCCGCCAGCTTGGCCGAGGCCTTGTTGGAGCCGATGAAGTAGGCGTTATGGAAGAAGTTGGAATATTTCAGCAGCAAAATGCCCGCCACCACCACGATGAGCATATAGACAATGGTGATGGGTACGCCCAGCACCGTGGCGCGGCCCAAAATCAGAAAGCTCTCGGGGAAGGAGGAGAGCGTGCCGCCGCCCAGCAGCACCAGCGCCGCGCCGCGGTAGGCCATCCAGGTGCCCATGGTGGCCACCAGAGGCGTCAGCCCCAGCTGGTTGATGATCGCGCCGTTGAGCGCGCCCAGCAGGAAGCCGCACAGCAACCCCACCAGAATCGCCACCGGCACGCTGGCCCCGTGGTTCATCATCAGGCCGCAGATGGCCCCGTTGAGGCACAGCGCCGAGCCGGCGGAAAAGTCGATGTTGCCCGCGATCAGCGAGATGCACATGGGGATCGCGATCATCATGTCCGTCGCCATGCCCTGGAGCAGCACCCGGAAGTTGGCAATCTGCAGGAAGGTGTCCGTGGCGGCGGTCAGGCACGCCCCGAAGATCACCAGCAGAATGGCCAGGGAGACCTCGCGCTTTTGCAGGACGCTTCCCACCGTGGTCCCCAGGCGTCCCTTCTCCGCGGCCCGTGACGGGGCGGCTGCTTTTTGTCCCTTCATCTTGTTTCCTCCTCAAAAATCGTTAAGACGTGCACTCGGGTGCACTTTTTTCTGAAAAGCGGAGCCTCTCCACCGGAGGGGCACGCCTTTTCTCTTTTATACGATACACTCGCTGGTCATGATGTACATAGGGGTGTTGTTGATGGACTCGGGCCTGTAGTGCTCGGTGATGTGCCGGAAGAGCACCGACGCAGCCTCATAGGAGAAGGTTTCCGGCTTCTGCTCGATGACCACCTTGATATATCCCTCGTTCATCAGCGCCACGCCGCTCTCGGAAAGGTCGAAGCCCACCAGGGCGATGTCCTGGGCATGCAGATCCTTGAGCACCTGCCCGGCCACCACGGTGTTGGCGTCGGTGCAGAAGAGGCCGGCCACGTCCTCGTTCTCCACGATCCCCCGGACCAGCTCGTAATAGAGGCTGGAATTTTCCGGCAGGTTCACCTCGAACGCCTGGATGTTGGGGTAGTGCTCCGCCACACGGTCGAGAAAGCCGCGGCAGCGCTCCCGGGTCTGCATATGGTCATTGCCCTGGTTGATAATGAACACCTTGCCTCGTTTTCCCACATAATTCGCCAGGATCTGCCCGCCGATGCGGCCCAAACGGTAGGCATCGGGTCCCACATAGCACAGCCTGTGGCTCTCCGGGGCGTCGGCGCCGAAGGTGACCACCGGCTTGCCGGCCTCCGCCAGGGCGTTGATGCAGTCGTTGACCTGCGAAACGCTGTAGGGCTGGAGCACCACGCCGTGGACGTCGTCCCGGTCCAAAAGCGCCTCCAGAAGGGGCCTTTGCGCCTGCCAGCCCCGCTGGCGGGCGATGTGGAATTCCAGGCTCAGGCCCAGGTCCATCAGATCCCCGGCACAGCGGCGGAAGCCGCGCTCCACCTCGGGAAAATACGCGTCGGTGGTCTGGGAATAGATCACCGCCAGGCGCACCTGCTGCCGCCGCGCCAGGGCGCTGGCCGCGCGGTTACGGGTGTAGTGCAGCTCCTCCGCCGCCCGCAGCACCGCGTCGCGGGTGTAGGGACGGACGTTGGCCGAGCCGCTCATCACCTTTTTCACCGTCCGCAGGGCGTAGCCGGAGCGCTCCGCCACATCGCTCAGGGTTGGTCTTGTTTCACTCATGCCGTTTTGCAACCTCTGCCAGCCACGGGCCTGCCCCGCATTGTGCACCCGTGGGTTCTTCTATATCCTGTATCATATACCCCCGGGGCCTTTCCGTCAAGAGCGTTCTTTCACAAACTTCCCGCGCAAATTTGGCGATTTTCACAAAAGTGCCTCGTCAGAGGTCTGAAAAATCTCCGCGTTCAGCTCTGTCTCCATGGATGCCCCCGCGGGCAGGCGCAGCAGCGAGCCGTCGGCCTTGGCCGCCTCATAGTCCCCGGGCATGCTAGACCACGGCTCCACCGCCAGGACGTAGCTGCGGCCGTACCAGGGGTATTCATCGATGCCGCAGTAGAGGCCCCAGACCCAGAGGTACCGGAACACCGCCTTGTCCCAGGTGAAGCGCACCCCCAGGCCGCGGTTCCGGTTCACCAGCTCGAACCGGCCCTCCGCCAGGTCGGAGACGGCGTACTCCATATAGAGCCGGTCCCCCGGCGCGTAGGCCCGGTCCATGGCCACTTCCCTGCCGTCCTTCCCCGGGAGGCCGGGCCAGGGGCCGGTGGTCTCGCGGTCGAATGGGCAGCGGTGGGCGATGGTCCCCTGGGGCACCGTCACGGTAGGCCGGCCCGGCAGGCGGATGCGGACGCTCTCGTCCAGGAACGGGAAGCCGAAGGCCGGATGGTGGCCCCACATGAAGGCCTGCTCCGTGGAGCCCAGGTTCGTGACCCTCTGATGCAGGTACAGCGTCGGATCATTTTCCAGGAGCTTGACCCGCTTTTCCAGCAAAAACGGACTCCGGATGGTCCGCAGGGTCAGCAGGACCTCCACGCATTCCGGCGTGTCGGTGAGCGCCCGGCAGTCCCAGGGGTAGATGCACGCCTCGCCGTGGATGCCGATCTCGCCGCCGCGGAAGTCCGCCGGCGCGCCGTAGGTGGGAAACAGCTCCTGCCAGCCGCCGGCGTAGGCGTCCAGGAAGCTGCCCCCCCTGGCGCTGACCGAGGGGATGTGGTTGATGTTTTTCAGCTCGTTGAAGGAATGCCACATACAGTCCACGTCCGTGGCCTTGTGGACAAATTCCACAATGTCCGCGCCCTTGCCCAGGGCCAGGACCACCTTGACCGCCTGATTCTCCAGCGACAGCATCTCCACCTGGTTCCAGGTGTAGCGCCGCAGGCGGCAGCCGTAATTGCGGGTGTGCAGATAGGATTCCATGCGCTCCATGGCGTTCTCCCTCCCCGAAAAATGCCCCCGAGTGCACGATTCAGTGAAATAAACAGCACCCCCTTGGGGGCTTTTTTCCTATCCTACCGGATGGCGGGCCGTCTGTCAACGGTTTTTCCGAAATTTCGTGAAAACCATCAAATCAGCCAATTTCTGCACCGAAAATTCTCCGTGCATTTTTCGCCTTGACTTTTCCGGGTGTCATTTGCTATACTGGATCTGCAACTGAATAGGAGCAATTTGACGACACATGTGGCGCTTTGCGCGTAAATCTGATTACGGAACAAAGCCCCGCCTGTGTCGTTTTCCGCGCGCGCAGGCTGCTGTGCGCGTCTTTTTGTTTCTGGACAGAACATTCTGAAAACGGAGGCACTTATGGAAAACAACCAGTATTTAGGCACGGAAAAAATCGGGCGGCTGCTGGCGCGGTTCTGCATCCCCTGCATCGCGTCGCTGATCATTTCGTGCCTCTACAACATCGTCGATCAAATTTTCGTGGGCAACAGGCTGGGCTACCTGGGCAACGCCGCCACCGGCGTCATCTTCTCCATCACCGTGGTGGGCTGGGGGATGTCGCTGTTCTTCGGCGACGGCGCGGCGGCCTCCGCCAGCGTCTCGCTGGGCCGCGGCGAGACGAACCACATCCATCGGACCATCGGCAACAGCATCCTCTTCTCCTTCCTCTCCGGCGTGGTCATCATCCTCGCCAGCTACCTCTGGGGCGATGGCCTGCTCCGCTGCATCGGCGCCACCGACGCCACGCTGGGCCTGGCGCGGGACTACGGCAGGATCATCTACGCCATGATGCCCCTGGCCATGGTGCAAAACTCCCTGGCCTCCATCATCCGCGCCGACGGCAGCCCCCGCTACGCCATGGGGGCCATGATCGCCGGTGCGGTGTTCAACCTCATCGGCGACCCGGTGGCCATCTATCTTCTGGACTGGGGCATCCGCGGCGCGGCCTATGCCACCATCGGCGGGCAGCTGGTGAGCTTTGTCATCTGCGCGCTGTACCTGCCCCGCGCCAAGACCTTCCGCCTGTGCCGCGGCAGCTTCCGCCCCGACGGGCGGCTGCTGCGGAGCGTCATGGCCCTGGGTGCCTCGAGCCTGCTGACGCAGCTGTCCATCGTCGTCATCACCGTGGTCAACAACGTCCTGCTGGTGCGCTGGGGCGCGCGCTCGACCTACGGCGCAGACATCCCCCTGGCGGCGTTCGTGGTGATTATGAAGCTGTTCCAGATTGTCCTGAACATCGCCATCGGCATCGCCGCCGGCGCGCAGCCCATCGTGGGCTACAACTACGGCGCGGAGCACTACGGCCGCGTGCGGCAGCTGCTGCGGGCGATGCTGCAGTGGACGGCCGTGGTGACGCTGGTCTGCACGGCACTGTTTGAGGGGCTCCCCGGCCCGCTGATCCGCATTTTCGGCTCCGACGGCGAACTGTATCTGGAGTTTGCCCAGCAGTGCCTGCGCATTTACCTCTCGCTGATCCTGCTGACGTGCCTGCAAAAGGTCTGCGCCATCTTCCTCCAGTCCATCGGCCATGCCCGGGCCGCCGCGCCGCTGGCGATGCTGCGGGACGCGCTGCTGATCGTCTTTTCGCTGATCCTCCCGGTTTTCCTGGGGGTGACGGGCATCTTCTGGGCCGCGCCGGTGGCGGATGTGCTGGCCATGGCCGTCACGGCGGCGGTGGTGATCCGGCTGTGGCGGCAGCTGGGACGGCTGGAGGCGCACCAGCCGGAGCCCTGACAAGCCCTTGCTTCTCCGGGAAAAATGCGGTATAATAGGCGCATCTGTACGAGGGAGGCGCGTTCCATGCACGTTTGGGGGCATCTGAAAACCGTGAGCAAGCACCGGTGGCTGGTGATGGTGCACTGCTTCCAGGTGGGGCTTTACTGGCGCGGGCTGACCCACGACCTCTCCAAATTCTCGCCCACGGAGTTCTGGGCAGGCGCGCGGTACTACCAGGGCGACCGCAGCCCCAACGTGGCCGAACGGGAGGCCAACGGTTATTCCCGGGCGTGGATGCACCATAAGGGGCGCAACCGCCACCACTTTGAATACTGGACAGACCTGAAAAAGGGCACCCGGGAATATGTGCCCGTGCCGATGCCCACGGAGTACCTGGTGGAAATGTGCATGGACCGGATTGCCGCGTGCAAGACGTATCACGGGAAGGATTACGCCGACGGCGACGCCCTGGCCTACCTGGAGAAGGCCCAGGAATCGCCGCTGATGCACCCGGAAACCATGGAGAAAACGCGGTTCCTCCTGAGCATGCTGGCCCAGTGCGGCGAGAAGGAGACGTTCCGCTTCATCCGCCAGCACGTCCTCCGGGGTGAGTCCTTTCCCCAATAACCGGCAAAATGCCCGCCTTTTCAGGCGGGCATTTCGGCTTATCGGTAGGTTTTCAGAATATTTTCAGCCACCTGGCGCTTGGGGACGCACAGGTCCATGGCCTGCTTCTCCATATAGCGGTGGGCGTCCGGCTCGGTCATGCTCAGCTCGCTCACCAGCAGCCACTTCGCCCGGTTCACCAGGCGGATCTCCTCCATTTTTTCCTCGATGGACAGCGTCTTTTTCTCCAGCCGCCGCAGTCGCTCCCGGGCCGCCGCCATCCAGGAGAGCGCCAGGGCCAGGGTCTGCCGCGTGGTGGGCTTTGGCAGCGTAAACACCCCGTGGGGCGTCACCTGCGCGCGGGTCTCGGCGTACAGCTCCGTCCGCACCAGCAGCAGCGCCGCCGTCCCCTGCCGGGCGCACAGGTCCGCGGCAAAGCGCGTACCCGGATCGTCCGGCAGCGGCGAGTTCACAATGACGAAATCAAAGGGCCGCTCCAGCACCGCCCGCTCCGCCGCACCCACCGCCGCCGCCGGGATCACCGGACCGCACGCGGCGTCCGCCAGGAGGCCGGACACGCTCTCCTGGAAGCGCGCCGCCGCCGAGACCACCAGAACGCTGTACCGCCGCTCCTCCAGGCTCATATCCGTCCCTCCCTCAAAAGGTCACACGCCGCAGTACGCCGCGACAATCGCCCCGGGCAGGCTCCCGCGGATGAATTCGCTCTCCGCCGCCAGGCGGCAGGCCGACGCCCGGTCCCGGGGCAGGGCCTGGCAGCGCGCCAGCTCCTCCGCCGGGGCGCGGTAGAGGTTGAGGTCGGTGGGAGGCGGCAGCGGCAGGTCCCGCCCGATGCCCCGCAGGCCCGCCCGCAGCAGCAGCGCGAAGGCCAGATACGGATTGGCCGAGGGGTCCGGCGAGCGTAGCTCCGCCCGGCGGTACTCCCCCACCGCCGCCGGCACCCGCACCAGCTGGGAGCGGTTCTCGCTGGACCAGGACACAAAACCCGGTGCCTTGTGGCTGCCAAAGCGGCGGTAGGAGTCCTCAGTGGGATTCAAAAAGGCGGTCATCTCCCCGATTTTGTCCAGGATGCCGGCAATCGCCTGGGGCAGACGGTCGCCGCCGCCCTGGACCGAGAAGTTGATGTGGAAGCCGTTGCCCGGGGCATCCGGCAGGGGCTTGGGCGAGAAGTCCGCCGCCAGCCCGTTGCGCCGGGCCACGGTCTTGGCCACCGTCTGGAAGGTCATGGCGTTGTCCGCCGCCGTCAGGGCGTCGGAGTAGCGGAAGTCAATCTCGTTCTGCCCGGGACCCTCCTCGTGGTGAGAGCTCTCGGGGCGGATGCCCATCTGCTCCAGGGTCAGGCAGATCTCCCGGCGGATGTTCTCCCCCCGGTCGTCGGGGGCGATGTCCATGTAGCCGGCCTGGTCGTAGGGCGTGCGGGTGGGAAAGCCCCGCTCATCCAGGGTGAAGAGGTAGAATTCCTGCTCCGCGCCGAAGGAGAAAGCGTACCCGGCCCGGGCCGCGTCCGCCGCGGCCTCCTGGAGGATGCGGCGGGTGTCGCAGGGGAAGGGCGCGCCGTCGGGGCGGAAGATGCCGGCAAACATCCGCACCACCTTCCCGCTCTCAGGCCGCCAGGGCAGCTGTGTCAGCGTCTCCGGCGCAGGGCGCAGCAGGAGATCCGACCGGGCCTCGTCCCCGAAGCCCGCGATGGCCGAGGCGTCCACGGCGATGCCATAGTCAAAGGCCCGGGGCAGCTCGGCGGGCATGATGGAGATATTTTTCTGCCGTCCGAACACGTCGCAGAACGCCAGACGGATGAATTTGACGTCCTCCTCCCGCACAAATTGAAGGACTTCTTCCTGGGAATAACGCACAGATGCACCTGCTTTCTCGTAATCACGTATCGATGCGTACCAGCTCGTGGATGCTTCGGTTCCGGTAGGTCAGATCGTCCCGGACGGTGAAGCCCAGGCGCTCCCAAAAGGCGTTCCCGGCCTCATTGCGGCTGAAAACCACCAGCGCGGCCTTGTGGATGCCCGCCCGCTCCAGGGCGTCCATGGCGTGTTCCACCAGCGCGCGGCCAATCCCCTGTCCCTGCCGCGCCGGGTCCACCGCTGTGTGGTGGATGTACCCCCGGCGGCCGTCGTGGCCCGCCAGAATCACGCCGGCCAGACGGCCATCCGCCTCGGCGGCGAAGCAGGTGTCGGGATTTCGCGCCAGATACCGGGCGATCCCCTCCCGGCTGTCGTCGGCGGTGTTCAGCCCCATACCGGGGACCGACCGCCACAGGGCGTAAACGGCCTCGTAGTCCTCGATGGTCAGGATGCGTACTGTGAACATAGCATTGCCCCTCTCAGTTCGCCACATACATCAGCTTGTAGGGGTTGGAGCCGTTGGGCGTCACCACGGTGAAGGGCGCGTTCAGAATCTCCGCCGCGTCCCGGTCGAAAAGGGCGGCGTATTCGGCCACGATGGGCCGCAGCTCCGCCAGATCCTCCTCCCCCGCAGGATGCAGCTGCACCTGGGTGGGAAAGTGAAGGCCCCGGCAGTCGCCCCGGAGAAACAGCTTGCCGCCGTGCATGCCGGTGCAGGGGAAATTGCCCAGCAGGCGGCGTCCATCGGCCTCCAGACCCAGTACCACGATGCGCCCGCCGGCCTGGTACTCCCCCAGGAAGCTCCCGGCCACGCCGCCGATGACCATCAGGGGGATTTTGTTCTCATAGGCCTTCATGTGGATGCCGGCGCGGTAGCCCGCATCGCCCTGGACGAAAATTTTACCGCCGCGCATGGCGTAGCCGGCGGCGTCGCCGATGCTGCCGTGGACAACGATCTGCCCGGCGTTCATGGTGTCGCCCACGGCGTCCTGGGCGTTGCCCCAGACGGTGATGGACGCGCCGTTGAGGTACGCCCCCAGGGCGTTGCCGGGGATGCCGCGGACGACGACGGTCTGCTCGGCCATGCCCGCGGCGATGAACCGCTGGCCGCAGCAGTGCTCCAGGGTGCAGGCCGTGCCGGCCTCCCACACCCGCTGGTTCAGCTCCCGGAAGTTGCAGCCCCGGGCGTCTATATGCTTCATGATACCATACCTCCCCGCAAATTTCTACTCCCCGGCGTGGGCGATGCCGAGAATCTCCAGCTCCTTGGCCGTCAGGCCGATGCCCCGCAGCATGGTGCGGTTGCCCCGGAGGGCTTCGATGGAGTTGATGCCCATGCCGCCCATCATCTCCTTAATCTCGTGCCGCCAGGCGGTCATGAGGCTGACCAGGCGCTGCGCGCCCAGCTCCGGGTCCAGACGGCGAACCAGCTCCGGGTCCTGGGTGGCGATGCCCCAGCAGCATTTGCCGCTGGAGCAGGTGCGGCACAGCCGGCACCCCAGGGCCAGCAGGGCCGCGGTGGCGATGTAGCAGGCGTCGGCCCCCAGGGCCACGGCCTTGACCACGTCGGCGGCGGAGCGGATGCTGCCGCCGGCGATCAGGGAGACCTGATTGCGGATGCCCTCGTCCCGGAGGCGCTGGTCCACCGCCGCCAGGGCCAGCTCGATGGGGATGCCCACATGGTCGCGGATGCGGGTGGGGGCCGCGCCGGTGCCGCCGCGGAAGCCGTCGATGGCGATGATATCCGCGCCGCTGCGGGCGATGCCGCTGGCAATGGCCGCGATGTTGTGCACCGCCGCCACCTTGACGATGATGGGCTTCTGGTATTCCGTGGCCTCCTTGAGGGAGTAGACCAGCTGCCGCAGGTCCTCGATGGAGTAGATATCGTGGTGGGGGGCCGGGGAGATGGCATCGGAGCCCTCAGGGATCATGCGGGTCCTGGACACATCGCCCACGATCTTGGCCCCCGGCAGATGCCCGCCGATGCCGGGCTTGGCCCCCTGGCCCATCTTGATCTCGATGGCCGCGCCGGCGCTCAGGTACCGCTGGTGGACGCCGAAGCGGCCCGAGGCCACCTGGACGATGGTGTGCTCGCCGCAGCGGTAGAAGTCCTCGTGGAGTCCGCCCTCGCCGATGTTGAAGCAGACGCCCAGTTCCTCCGCCGCCCGGGCCAGGGCGGCGTGGGCGTTGTAGCTGATGGAGCCGTAGCTCATGGCTGAGAACATGACCGGCATGGACAGCGTCAGCTGCGGCGGCAGATCGTATTTCAGCCGCCCGTCTGGCCTTCTCTCCACCCTCTGGGGCTTCTGGCCCAGGAACACCCGGGTCTCCATGGGCTCGCGCAGGGGGTCGATGGGCGGGTTGGTCACCTGGGAGGCGTTGATGAGGAGCTTGTCCCAGTAGACCGGCAGGGGCTTGGGGTTGCCCATGGACGAGAGGAGGATGCCGCCGGTGGCGGCCTGCTTATAAATTTCCTGGATGGTGTCGGCGGGCCAGTTGGCGTTTTCGGGGAAGGCGGCGTCGCTTTTGCGGATCTTCAGCGCCCGGGCGGGGCAGAAAGCCACGCAGCGCTGGCAGTCCACGCACTTCCACTCGTCGCTGACCAGCTGTCCCCGCTTCTCGTCGAACCGGTGGACCCCATAGGCGCACTGGCGCACGCAGGCGCGGCAGCCGTTGCAGCGGTCCGGGTCCCGCACCACCTCGTAGGTGGGATTCAGATAGTCGATGCCCATCAGTAGCGTCCCTCCTTCACCCGCACGATCACCGGCTCGCCGCCCGCCGGGGCCCAGATCTTCTCTGCGTCCGGCTCCATGGCGCGGATGGCGGCCTCCTCGCTGGCAATGTACACCCGGTCGTCCTTCTCCCCCACCACCATGGACCGGAGCTTGAGCCGGTCGTTGAGGGCCATCAGCCCGCCCTGGAAGCCAAAGACAATGGAGAACGGCCCCGTGATCAGCAGGCTGGGAAACATGGTCCGCAGGAAGATGTGCTTCGCCCGGTCCTCGTCGTCGGTCTTGCGCCCGATGGTCTCCCAGAAGGGGGCGGCGATGACGCTGGCGGTCTCCCCCAGGGTCAGGCCCTGGACCCTTAAAAGGTAGTCCATGATGTAGGTGATGACCTCGGTGTCCGTCTGGAGCGTACATCGGTAGCCGAACATCTCAATGAACCGCCGGTTGGCGTCGTAGGAGGAGATTTCTCCGTTGTGGACCACGGTGTAGTCCAGCAGGCCAAAGGGGTGCGCGCCGCCCCACCAGCCGGGGGTATTGGTGGGATAGCGGCCGTGGGCGGTCCAGGCATAGCCCTCGTACTCCTCCAGGCGGTAGAACACGCCCACGTCCTCCGGGAAGCCCACGGCCTTGAACGCGCCCATGTTCTTGCCGCTGGAGAATACATAGGCTCCGGGCATTTCGCTGTTGATCCGCACCACCGTCCGGACCACCAGCTCCTTCTCGTCGATCTGCCGCGCGGAGAGGACCGAGCGCAGCGGCGCGACGAAATAGCGCCAGATGATCGGCTCGTCGGTGATGGCGGGGATCTTCCGGGTGGGGATGGACTCGGACTTCATGATCTCGAAGCGCTCCTTCAAAAACACCTCGCAGCTCTTGCGGGTGTCGCGGCTGTCGAAGAACATGTGGAGTGCGTAAAAATCCCGGTACTCCGGGTAGATGCCGTAGCCGGCGAAGCCGCCGCCGAGACCGTTGGAGCGGTCGTGCATGGGCTTCATGGCGCGGATGATGTCCCGCCCGGTCATGCGCCTGCCCTCCCGGGAGATCACCGCGGCGATGGCGCAGCCCGAGGGGATGCGCACCTGGCCTTCCAGTTTCATAAGGAAGTTCCTCCCTTCCAAAAAAGGGCGTCCACCCCCGCCCGGACCGCCTTGGGCCCGCGCCGGAGTGAACGCCATTGCTCACTGGGGCTATGGTAGCACGGACCCGCGGTCTTTGTCAAGTATCCACAAGGCAGAAAGTGCATTTTTGTAAAAAACATAAAAAAGCCCTTGACAAATCCACCCAGGCGGTGTAGAATGCGGACTATCAAGGCAAGGGCGTCTTGGAACCGTGGGGTTCCAGGACGCTTTTCCCAATTGCACCAGGTTTTTTGAAAGGCAAAGGCGTCTTTCATGCCCCGCGGCATGAGGGACGCCTCTCACTTTTTTGAAAAGGAGCAAACCGCTATGGAAACCGTACCCGCCTATTTCGGAAGCCTCGTCTTTGACGACCGTGTGATGAAGGCCAGCCTCTCTGCCGATGTCTACCGGAGCCTCCGCAGGACCATCGACCAGGGGGCGAAACTGGACCTCGGCGTGGCCCACGCCGTGGCCGCCGCCATGAAGGACTGGGCCGTGGCCCGCGGGGCCACCCACTATACCCACTGGTTCCAGCCCCTCACCGGCGTCACCGCCGAGAAGCACGACTCCTTCATCTCCCCCTCCCCCGACGGCGGCGTCATCATGGAATTCTCCGGCAAGGAGCTGATCCAAGGCGAGCCGGACGCCTCCTCCTTCCCCTCCGGCGGCCTCCGCGCCACCTTCGAGGCCCGGGGCTACACCGCCTGGGACCCCACCTCCTACGCCTTCATCAAGGGCAGGACCCTCTGCATCCCCACGGCCTTCTGCTCCTACGGCGGCGAGGCCCTGGACAAGAAGACGCCGCTGCTGCGCTCCATGGAGGCCATCAACCGCCAGGCCCTGCGCGTCCTGCGGCTGTTCGGCAACGAAAAGGTCAAGTGCGTCCGCACCGCCGTAGGCCCCGAGCAGGAATACTTCCTCATCCCCCAGGAGCTCTACGCCCGCCGGCCGGACCTCCGGTTCACCGGGCGGACCCTGTTCGGCGCAAGGCCGCCCAAGGGGCAGGAGATGGACGACCACTACTTCGGCGTCATCAAGCCCCGGGTGGCCGCGTACATGGAGGAGCTGAACCAGGCGCTCTGGAGGCTGGGCATCCTGGCCAAGACCGAGCACAACGAGGTGGCCCCCGCCCAGCACGAGCTGGCCCCCATCTACACCACCACCAACATCGCCACCGACCAGAACCAGCTGATGATGGAGATCATGCAGAAGACCGCCGCCCGCCACGGCCTGGTGTGCCTGCTCCACGAGAAGCCCTTCGCCGGGGTCAACGGCTCGGGCAAGCACAACAACTGGTCCATCGCCACCGACACCGGCCTGAACCTCCTCTCCCCCGGCGAGACGCCCCACGAGAACGCCCAGTTCCTGCTGTTCCTCTGCGCCGTAATCC
>JAAWBZ010000086.1 GCA_022792945.1 Oscillospiraceae bacterium
CTTGATCGCTTGCTGCTTGTCTTAGCACTTGCCCATTTCTTCTTTTCCTGCGGTCTTGGCCATATTGTGCCCTTCCACATCGGCCTTCACCTCTGCCGGACTGCTTTCGTCAATTCCTGAATTTGCTCATTTATAGTGGATAAAGCAAATTTCCGTTGCGGAGATGGAAAGCTATCTTTTCATTTGAAAGTACGCAAACCATTGAAAACACTAGAAAAAACCGGGAGGCATTGATTTTCAATGCCTCCCGGTTTGGCGGAGTGGGAGGGATTTGAACCCTCGCGCGCGGTTTAGACGCCTACTCCCTTAGCAGGGGAGCCCCTTCGGCCTCTTGGGTACCACTCCAGGCCGGTTCGGATCGAGAAATTGGCGGAGAGAGTGGGATTCGAACCCACGGCGCATCGCTGCGTCACTGGTTTTCAAGACCAGCTCCTTAAACCGCTCGGACATCTCTCCATCCACTCCAGAGGTCCGCAAACTATAATAGCACACTGCCCCGGATTTGTCAAGCGCCGGAGGCACTTTTTTATAAGCAGCTTAAAGACGGCGCAGCAGCTGCCATGCCGCCATAGATCGAATGATTTTCCCTTGCGGGCACCTGCCCATTGGGGGGCGTCCCCGCGTGGGAACCCTGTTTTCACAAGTCAGGAGCTTTTTAAAATTTACTCTTGACATTTGGCCCCATGCTGCTCCATATGCTCCGACAGGTGCTTGGAGAGCATGGCCAGGGACGCAGCCATGTTTTCGTTCTGCACCAGAATTTCCGCCGGGACATCCAGGTGAATCGGGGCGAAATTCCAGATGGCAGCGATACCTGCCTCGATCAGCAGGTCACAGACCCCCTGGGCGTACTCTGCGGGGACGGTAATGATGCCGATTTTGATTTTCTGCTCACGGCAGAACTGCGACAGCTCCGAGATGGGCAGGATGCTCTTGCCGCTTTTCGTCTTGCCCACCAGCGCCGCGTCGGTGTCGAAGCCTGCGACGATGTTCAGACCGTATTCGGCAAAGCCGCTGTAGCCCAGCAGTGCCTTGCCCAGCTTGCCCGCACCGATGAGCACGGCGTTATTGGTCTCGCCGTAGCCCAGAAAGTCCTCAATATCGGCGATCAGCGCCCCGCGGGGGTAGCCGATCTTAGGGCGGCCGCCGTCGGAGACCATGGCCAGGTCCTTGCGCACCTGAACCTCGCCCATTTGCAGCGCCGACGCCAGGGCGGTGGCGGAGATATGAGTCTGGCCGTTGTCGGGCATAGCCTTGAGGTAGGTCAGATAGGTAGGCAGACGCTTGAGCACAGCCTTGGATATCTCTTTCTTCGCCATCACGCAACCGCTCCTTCCGCAAAATTTTCCACCGCGCCGTTTGGCAGTTATTTCTATTATAGCAGTTTTTCGCGCTTTTTACAATCCAAAAATGCGTGATTCAGAAAAAAATATCTACCGACCGATCCGGCTGCCACTGCGGTATGCTGGCGGAAAAGGAGTGACGCCCATGGACCGAATCTGCATCTTGGCCGTGCAGCTGCGGAAGCTGCACGGCCCGGAATCCGATCTGCGCGTTCTGCCTCTGACGCGGCAGCCGGCGGCGGAGGCGCAGATTCTGGAATTTACTGAAACTGGCCTTCATTAATATATCACTTGCCGGAATCAACTTCGCCCACCCCGTTTCCTCTGGCAGACTCACGTTATCTGGCAACAACTGCATTTTGGTCCGCTGTTCCGCTTCACTCTGCAAAGCAGCTGCTCTCGGAGAACCCATTTGGAAACTTTTCCTTGACAAATGGCTGTTTGGCTTGTAAGTTATACAAGTATGAAAAGTATACCGCAGAAAGTGAGGCGGAGCTTGTGTCCTTCGGGAAGCATTTATTGGGCAGGCAGGGCGGCAGCTATATCGCCGGGACCGCCCGCGTGGGTGAAAAGGGGCAGATCGTCATCCCCAAAGACGCCCGCGACAGGCTGGGAATCTGCCCCGGCGATACGCTGCTGGTCTTGGTGGATCCCGAAAACGGCCTCGTGGTCTCGCGGCCGGAGGTCTTGCAGGACGCCGCGGCGCGGCTTTTGAGAAATCTCAACAAGGGAGACGAGTAACTGTGAGTTTGGAACAAATGTACCGGCAGCTGGGCGTCAGTGCCGCTGTCTACGGCTTCGGCGCGGAGGTTGAGGCCGCTCTGGCTCCGCGCTTCGCCGGGATCGACCGCGTGGCCGATTATAACCAGGGCAAGGTGCTCCACGCCATGCAGACCCACCGCGTGGGCGCGGCCTGCTTCGCCGCCACCACCGGCTACGGCTACGACGACGTAGGCCGCGGCACCCTGGAGAAGGTCTACGCCGCCGCCTTCCACACTGAGGCCGCCCTGGTTCGCCCTCAGATCACCTGCGGCACCCACGCCCTGGCTGTGGCCCTCTCCGCCAACCTGCGGCCCGGGGACGAGCTGCTCTCGCCGGTGGGCCGGCCCTACGACACGCTGGAGGAGGTCATCGGCATCCGTCCCTCCCAGTGCTCGCTGAAGGAGTACGGCGTGACTTACCGCCAGGTGGATCTGCTGGACGGCGGCGCATTCGACTACGAGGGCGTCCGCGCCGCCATCGGTGAGCGGACCCGGCTCATCACCATCCAGCGATCCAAGGGCTACGCCACACGCCCCTCCTTCTCCGTGGCCCAGATCGGCGAGCTGATCGCCTTCTGCAAGCGGTGCAAGCCGGACGTATTGTGCATGGTGGATAACTGCTACGGCGAGTTCGTGGAGCTGGAGGAGCCGTCGGACGTGGGGGCGGACATGGTGGTCGGGAGCCTCATCAAAAACCCCGGCGGGGGGCTGGCCCCCATCGGCGGGTACATCTGCGGCACCAGGGCCTGCGTGGAGCGGTGCGCCTATCGTCTGAGCGCGCCGGGCCTGGGACAGGAGGTGGGCGCCAACCTGGGGCTGATGCCGTCGCTGTTCCAGGGCTTTTTCCTGGCCCCGACGGTGGTAGCCGGGGCGCTGAAGGGGGCGGTGTTCGCCGCGAACCTCTACGAGCGGCTGGGCTTCCCGGTGGTTCCGGGCGGCGCGGAGGACCGTCACGACATCATCCAGGCGGTGGAGCTGGGGTCCGAGGCGGCGATGGTAGCCTTTTGCCAGGGCATCCAGGCTGCCGCGCCGGTGGACAGCTTCGCCACGCCCTACCCCTGGGCCATGCCTGGCTATGACGACCCGGTCATCATGGCCGCGGGGGCGTTTATCCAAGGCTCTTCCATTGAGCTGTCGGCGGACGGCCCCATCCGTCCGCCCTACGCGGTCTATTTCCAGGGCGGACTGACCTGGTACCACGCCAAATTGGGCATCCTGATGTCGCTGCAAAAGCTGTGTGACGCCGGCCTCGTCACATTGCCCCAATAGCGGAAGCTGCGGCTCCCTAGTATTAGAGAAAAAAGGAGAAATTTTCCATGTGGTTCTGGCTGTCCCTGATTGCGCTGCTCTGCTGGAGCGGATCGGACCTGTTTTCCAAAATCGGCTGCCGCGATGGCCGCGACCCCTATGCCCACCTGAAAATGGTCATGGCCGTAGGCGTCGTCATGGGCCTCCACGCGGCCTATGAAATTTTCGTTGGCGGTGCCATCGTCTCGTGGCGGGTCATCTGGGTGTATCTGCCGGTGTCGCTCCTCTATATCAGTTCCATGACCCTGGGCTATGTGGGCCTTCGGTATATCGAGCTGTCCATCTCCTCGCCCATCTGCAACTCCTCCGGCGCGCTGGTGGCGGTGATGAGCCTGGCTACCGGCGGACTGGCCGCCGTCAACGGCTGGCAGCTGGGGGCGGTGGCCTTGGTGTGCGCGGGTGTGATCGGCCTGGGTATCGTGGAGTCCCGGGAGGATGAGGACCTCCGCCAGGCGCGGCAGGCCGCCTCCAACTATAAATACGCCAAGTCCTTCCTGGCCCTGGCCCTCCCTGTGGCCTACTGCCTGCTGGACGCCGCGGGTACCTTCGCCGACAACGTGGTCATCGAAAAAATCGACGCCATCACCGGTATGGGCGAGGCGTCGGCCAACGCGGCATATGAGCTGACGTTCCTGATGGCCGCGGTGCCCTCTTTCATCTACGTGGTCCTGATTCGCCGGGACAGGCTGCTCCCCAAAATGGAGGCCCCTAAGTACGCCGCCGCGGTCTTTGAGACCGCTGGGCAGTTCGCCTATATCTACGCCATCGCTGATCAGGAGCACCTGATGCTGTCCGCGCCCATCATCTCGTCGTACTGCGCGGCGTCGGTGCTCTGGGGCCGGGTGTTTTTGAAGGAGAAGCTGTCGTGGAAGCACTACCTGATGATTCTGCTGGTGGTTGCCGGCATCGCCGTGCTGGGCCTCTTCGATGTGTGAAGTCAAAACCTCTGGCTAGGGCCTGTTTGAAAGTTGTCAACACGCCCAAACGGCGGCTCTTTTTCCGTCATGCTTTGCCAATTTTCCTTGAAATACATTCAGCATTCTTGGGTCCAATTGGCTTTGTCTGGCGAAAAATATCTCGCCGCTGAGCATATTGCCTTCTTTCAAACAAGGATGAGTGCGTCCGTAAGGTCAGAGTGACACCTGCCCGCGGGACTGTTGAAATTCCACCCTGAGCAAGTGGTGGAGAAGGTATCGCTCGGCAGTCAATCCATACGCAGCCCGTCATCCCCCGGCTAACCCTAGAAAGGGAAACCGGAGCATGTCGGAGTACACGGGCCGTCTGCGCTTTACGGGTGGCGGCGTGGAGGGTTGAAAAATGTGCATGAGGATGCCTGCTTGGCAGCCAGAGATTGGGCCCAGGCCATGCCCCCGGCGTATGGAAGCTAAACTCGCCGGCGTTCCTGACAAAGTTCGGCCTTTGCAGGTACCCGGAGCGAATCCAGCCACGGGAAAGCGGAGAGCCGCAAGCCGAGGAAGCGGCAGCGGATGGGGCAGCAGGTCCACAAGTATGAAAACCTGCTGGACCGGGAGCTTCATCCGGACAAGCCCAATACCAAGTGGGTGACGGACATCTCTTACTCCAAACCGGTCAAGGCGTCCTCTATCTAATAGCATCGTGGCCTGCAGAACCACCGTACGCCAAACCGTGGGGTTGGTACTGGATACCATCTGTTTTTATAATCATGAGCGCATCCAGTTAAAGACTGGAGAGGCGCCGGCTCTCACGGCGCCTCTCCGCCCGAATCTTAATTTCTCCTACCTGTGGCCCCTTTTTGTGCTGTCCGCTCAATTTGGGGCCGTTCAAAGCATGGATTGACGCCAGAAGGCGTCTTTTTTCCTGCTTTCGCACTGGCATTTCCAAAGAATTACTTGTTTTGTTTAGCAGTCCCTGCTTGTCTTGAGGTGGGGACAGGGGCTTGTCGGAGGCCGCCTTGTCAGCCTGTCCTGGCCGGCCATTCCTCCCGGTCCTTTGGAGGAAAGCAAGCTTATGTATCGGAAACTTGCTGAGATGCATCCGTTTTGTTCCGGCCTGAGTTGTCAAAGGGAGATCCAGACTGCAGAAAAACCGTGAAAATGCCAAATTGCTTTTTGGCCCCCGGAGGGGTATGATAGAGGGGAACATTTGCGGCCAGGGCCGCAGGAGGAGAGACGTGAATGAGAAAGACCGGCTTTGACAACCAAAAATATCTGGAACTTCAGTCCCGCCGCATTTTGGAGCGGGTGGACTCCTTCGGCGGCAAGCTGTATCTGGAGTTCGGCGGCAAGCTCTTCGACGATTACCACGCCAGCCGCGTCCTGCCGGGCTTCCAGCCGGACAGCAAGCTGAAAATGCTCCTGCAATTGCGTGCGCACGCCGAGATCGTCATCGCCATCAATGCCGCCGACATCGAAACCAGCAAGCGGCGCGCCGACCTGGGCATTACCTATGACCAGGACGTGCTGCGGCTGGTGGACGTATTCCGCGAGGTGGGGCTGTATGTGGGCAGCGTGGTCATGACCCAGTACCACGGCCAGCGGACGGCGGACCAATTCGCTGAAAAGCTCGAAAACCTGGGTGTCCGGGTTTACCGGCACTACGTCATCGCGGACTACCCCTCCAATATTTCCCTGATTGTCTCCGACGATGGCTTCGGCAAAAACGACTACATCGAGACCTCACGTCCCATTGTCGTGGTCACGGCGCCCGGCCCCGGAAGCGGCAAAATGGCCACCTGCCTCAGCCAGCTCTACCACGAGCACCGCCGGGGCAACCAGGCCGGCTACGCCAAGTATGAGACCTTCCCTGTCTGGAACCTCCCCCTCAAGCATCCGGTCAACCGCGCTTATGAGGCCGCCACCGCCGACCTCTCCGATGTGAACATGATTGATCCCTTTCATCTGGAGGCCTACGGCGAGACCACGGTCAACTACAACCGCGATATCGAGATTTTCCCGGTGCTGGAGGCCATGTTCCGCCGCATCTACGGCCAGTGCCCCTACAAGAGTCCCACCGATATGGGCGTCAACATGGCCGGTTACGCCATCGTGGACGACGAGGCCTGCCGGGAGGCGTCCCGGCAGGAGATTCTGCGGCGGTACTACGCCGCCTGCTGCGGCCGCGTCCGGGGCACCGCCGCTGCCGCGGAGGTCCACAAGATCGAGATGCTCATGAGCAGTATGGGGCTGGAGGCCTCCATGCGCCGCTGCGTCCCCCCCGCCCTGGAGGAGGCTGAGCGCACTGGCGCGCCGGCCACGGCCATTGAGCTGACCGACGGGACGGTGATTGTCGGCAAAACCTCGGAGCTGCTGGGCGCGTCCTCGGCGGCGCTGCTCAACGCCCTCAAGCACCTGGGGGGCATCAGCCGCCAGATCGAGCTGATCTCCCCGGCCATCATCGCCCCCATCCAGCACCTGAAGGTGGAGCACCTGGGCAACCGCAACCCCCGGCTCCACACTGACGAGGTCCTCATCGCCCTCTCCATGGGCGCGGTCACCAACCCCACGGCGGAGATCGCCATGGAGCAGCTCTCTGCCCTCCGGGGCTGCGAGGTCCACTCCACGGTAATCCTCTCCCAGGTGGACGAAAACGTGTTCCGAAAGCTGGGCTGCCGCGTGACCTGTGAGCCGGTTTACCAGACCCACCGGCTGTACCATAAGCAATGAGGCGGAGCCTGAATCGGCCCGTTACGGCGCTCTTTATGCTGATGTCCGTTGACGGCTCCGGCTTTGCGCGGCAAATGCGCGTTTTCCAGCCGGAGCTCCAAAATAAATGAGGTGTTTGATGTGAAAAAAATCCGAGTTTTGTGGCTGCTGGCGCTGCTGTCGGTCCTGGCGGCCTGTGCCGCCCCTGACCAGGAGCCGGTCCGTTCGGACGTAGGCCTCCAGCTGCCCGATCTTTCCGCGCTGCCCGCCATGCCCGCGGCGCAGGCGGTGCCAGAGCCAGAACCGGAGCCGGAACCCGAACCAGAGCCGGAACCCGAACCAGAGCCGGAACCCGAACCAGAGCCGGAACCCGAGCCGGAGCCGGAGCCGGTTCTCACCCCCGCCCTGCAGTGGGCGCAGGAGGCAGCGGCGGGCATGACGCTGGAGGAGCAGGTCTACCAGCTGTTCCTGGTCACTCCCGAGGCCCTGACAATGGGCGACACCGTCACGCGGGCCGCCGGCATCACCCAGGCCGCCCTGGCGGACCGGCCTGTGGGAGGCATCGTCTACTTCGCCCGGAACCTCATCAGCCGTGAACAGACGGCGGAGATGCTCCAGAACAGCCAGTCCTACTCGAAAATCCCTCTCTTCCTGGCGGTGGACGAGGAGGGCGGGCGCGTCTCCCGCCTGGGGAGCAACCCCAGCATGGGCGTCACGGCGTTTCCCCCCATGGCCTCCTACTCGGACCCGGAGGAGGTCTATGAGGTGGGTGCGACGCTGGGCCGGGAGCTGCGGGAGCTGGGCTTCAATCTGAACTTCGCCCCGGTGGCCGACGTGGCGACCAACCCGGAGAATACGGAGATCGGCGACCGCGCCTTCTCCTCGGATCCGGGGACCGCCGCAGAGTTGGTGGCCAGCGCGGTCCGGGGGATGGAGGACAATGGCCTCCTCTCCACCCTCAAGCACTTCCCCGGCCACGGCGGCACCACCGCCGACACCCACGACGGCCTCGCCGTCACGCAGCGGACCCTGGCGGAGATGGAGGCGGCGGAGTTCCTGCCCTTCCGGGCCGGGATCGAGGCCGGCGCGCCGGTGGTCATGGTGGGCCACCTCTCGGTTCCGCAGCTCCAGGGGGACCATACGCCGGCGGACCTCTCCCGGACCGTGGTGACGGACATCCTCCGGGGAGAGCTGGGCTTTGACGGCCTCATCGTAACGGACGCCCAGGATATGGGTGCCATCACCCAGATGTACACATCCGCCGGCGCGGCGGTAGCGGCGCTGGAGGCGGGCGTGGACATGATCCTGATGCCCGCCGACCTGACCGAGGCGGTGGAGGGCGTCCTTGCTGCAGTGACGTCGGGCCGCCTCACCGAGTCGCGCATCACCGAAAGCGTCACGCGCATCCTGGCCCTGAAATACGAATACGGACTGGTTCCCGCTGAGGAATAAGCAAACCAAATGCGCCGGCCCCTGCGGGCCGGCGCGTCTGTATGGAATACACGTCTCCGGTCCGGCGCCGGGGAGCAGCCGCAATGCGCCGCTTTCCACCTGCCAGCGGCCCATCCGCCGTGTCAGAGTCCAGCCCACGCGCCAGGGCCGCCTGACGAAAAACAGCACGAGGGAATCCAAGAACGCTTTCCAAAGCAGAAGAGGCCAGCGTAAATCGGGGTTCCGGACAGGCTCTGTACCTGGTGGAGAACGGGTGCCTTCAGGCAGCATTTTTGCGGCGGCAGCAGATGGGGATCATTCAGATCAAAGCGCAGCCGTAGGCTTCCGCGTACATATGGTCTTCCAGCGCCGGTCTGGGCCGGGCGTGTCCGGTCATGTCCGGCACGCCCAGGGGAAGCAGCGCAATCGGGCGCACATGCGCCGGAAGCCGCAGCGCCTGCCGCATAGGCGTTTCCCGGAAGCCGCTGACATAGCAGCTTCCCAGCCCCAGCTCTACGGCGCCCAGAAGCAGGTTTTCAATGCAGGCGGAGCAGTCCAGATAGGCCAGGGATTTCCAGATGCTGGTTTCGCCGTAGCGGGCCTGGATGCGCGCCTCGTCGGCGCAGACCGCCAAAAGAACGGGGGCGGTCATCAGCCATTCCTGATGTGCGGCGCCGTTTTCCTGATTTCCACAGAAGGTGGCGTCCACTGCGGCGCGTTTTCCGGCTTCCCTGCGGAGGATGATGAACTCCCAGGGACACAGGTTGCCGCCGGATGGGGCGGCATGCCCCCAGGAGAGCCATTGGCGCACCGTTTCCTCAGAGATCGGGTCCGGACGGTACTTTCGTATGCTGCGCCGGGTGAGAACCAGTTCAGAAAATGTCATATTCTTGTCCTTTCCGCCGCGTGTCCCGCGGCAGTGTATGGAGATCATCTGCGGAATGGATGGACAACACTGTGTGAGGAGGCTGCATGCCATGAATCTGCAAGCACTACTGTATTTTTATGAAACAGCGCGTCATGCGTCGATCAACAAGGCCGCCAATGCGTGCTTTGTCTCCGCCTCCAGCCTGAGCCGGGCATTGTCGGGATTGGAAAAGGAGCTGGAGACCACGCTTCTGGAGCGGAGCTATGCCGGCATTGTGCTGACACGCGCCGGGGAAGAGCTGTATGAACAGCTCCGGCCAAGTATTGAGCAGATGAAGCAGGCGATGGAAAGCTTTGGAAGCGGCTTCGCCGGCCGCAATGCGCTTCGCCTGCGGGTTTGCGCCTATCAGAGCAGCATTGTATCTCAGGCGCTGGTCAACTTCTATCGCCGCTATGGCGACCAATATGAGTATGTGGATGTGATTTTGGATGTATACCTGACGGCGGAGCAGGTGCTGGAGCAGATGGAGGCGGCAGATTATATGCTGGGCGTCATTCACTTTCCCACCGCAAAGCTGACAGGCTATCAGGAGCTGCTGCAGCAGCGGGGCTATGCGCTGATTGCCATGCCGCGGCTGCGCGGCTGTGTGACCATCCGGACAGGACACCCGCTGGCAGAGCTGCCGGAGGTGACGCAGGAGCAGCTGATACCGTATCCGCGGGCCGCTTACATCTATGAAGATCCCTGGGATTTGGCATATTGCTCGGATTTTCACAATTTCCGGCCAACGGAGGTCCGAAAGCGGATCCTTTTGAAGGAACGCGGCCAGCTGCATGATATCCTCCGAAGCACCGACGCCTACTTCATCGGGATTGATATGAAGCCGTTTGAGGTGGTGCAGGGAACATTAACCAGCGTACCGGTGGCCGGCATGCGGGAGCAGATTTCCACGCTGGTCTTTTACCGGCAGAGCAGGACATTGTCGCCGATTGTGCGGGGCTTCATGGACGAGGTGCGCGCAATTCTCAAAGAGCTTTCCGGCTGAGTGGTGTCCGGCATTCCGCATGGAGCGTAATTAGAATAACGAAAAACCGACGAAAGTGCAAGCGGCGCCTTCGTGGAAATACGCATGATACTATGAGAAACAATCATGTATCCTTTCCGCGATGCCGACGCATTTCGTCGGTTTTTTCTTGTTTTTTCGGTTATATCTGGATTTTTGATTAAAAATCGCAAAAACGGTAAAACTGTTTTGCAGATACCGAACAGGCCATTGCATTTTTGCATTACCAGACCGCTGGTGAAAAACGCTATGATAGCAATAAATATCATGGAGAATTCGGAGGTTTTGCCGTATGAAGCTGCTGTATTTGCTGCCGGGCAATGTGGAAATCGGGCTTGGCCTGGATGAAATGGAGCGCCGCCGCGGAATCCTGCAAAAGTACGCCGCGGCGGGAACGGAGGTACTGATTGATTACGTTCGGTCTGGTCCCGCCTCCATTGAGTCGGAGTATGAGGAGCTGATTGCTTCGGTGGAGACCATCCAGAGGATTGTGGAAGCGGAGAAGCAGGGCATTGACGGCGTCATCATCGGCTGCTACGGCGATCCCGGTTTGGACGGCGCGCGGGAAATGGTCAAAATACCGGTCATCGGCCCGGGCGCGGCGTCTGCGTACATGGCGGCCATGCTGTCGCACCGCTTTTCCATTGTCACGATCACGGAGTCCATTGTTCCGGCCCTGGAAAACCTGATCCTGAAGAACGGACTGGACCGGAAGCTGGCCTCAGTCCGCGCCACCAATGTGTCGGTGCTGGACATCCACCGGGACCCGGACGCCGCCCGCCGGCGCGCGCTGGAGGAGGCGGCTCTGGCCCGTGATCAGGACCGGGCCGACTGCATCGTGCTCGGCTGCATGTCCCTGGCGTTTACGGAGGCAAATTTCGCCATGGCCGAGACACTGGGAATCCCGGTGGTCAACCCGGCCATCGCTTCGCTGAAAATGCTGGAGGCGGTTGCTGCCAGCGGTCTTTCTCACAGCAAAAAGGCGTTTCAGACGCCTCCAAAATTTTTGAATCACTGAAAGAAAAGGAGTAGAGGGAACCATGTTGGAACGGAAGAAGGGCTATACGCCGTATCAGTCATTTCAGTATTTAGAGGCCGGTGTGGATTATCGCAGGACAGAGCCCGCCGCGGAGTGCAATGCGTTTGTACCGGGCGGCATTGAGCTGTATCCCCTGAACGCGGAGCAGGAAGCCAGGGCGAAGAAAATTGCGGACACACACATTTTCATTTCCCTGCACGAGCATCCGTTCTGCTTCCCCAAGGATTTGGGAGAGGTTTTCTCCTGGACCGGCGAGAACCGGGTGCAGACAGCCTATCAGGGCCTGTCGGAGAGCCTGTGGGACTGCGTATTTGACAACCTGATGGACGGCTGCTGCCTGATCACCTCCAAGGCCGGCTGGAAATGGCAGGATGTTATCTATGATATGGGCATGCGCATGTCCGATATCGCGCATCAGAAATTCCTGATCCGGTGCGGGACTGTGGACGACATTGTGCGCGCCAAGAAGGAGGGCAAGATTGCCTGGGTGCCGGTGCTGGAGAGCGCGATGCCGGTGGAAAACGAGCTGGACCGCGTGGATATTCTCCACGGCCTCGGCGTCCGCCACATGGGCATCACCTATTCCGAGTCCAATTCCCTGGGAAGCGGCATCAAGGAGGACCGCGACGGCGGCCTGACCTACCTGGGCCGTCAGGTGGTGGAGCGGATGAATAAAGTTGGCATTGCCATCGACTGCTCTCACGTCGGCCCCCAGACCACCCGCGATATCATCACTTATTCCACCAAGCCGGTCATCATCAGCCACACGGGCGCCCGCGCCCTGTGGGACAGCAAGCGCCTGATGCTGGACGACGATATGAAGGCTTGCGCGGACAAGGGCGGCATCATCGGCATTGAGGCCGCGCCCCATACCACCATCACCCGCGATCAGCGGACCCATTCCATTGAGTCTTTTATGGAGCATTTTGAGTATGTAAAGGATCTCATCGGCATCGATCACGTGAGCTTTGGGCCGGATACGCTGTATGGCGACCACTGCAATCTGCACAAGGCGCTTGCCAGCCAGCTGTCCATGAAGCAGACGCAGCAGAGCAATTCCCAGGGCGCGGCCAATGAGTTCCCGCGGGTTCCCTATGTCCGCTATATGGAAAATCCCACAGAGGGCTCCCACAACATCCTGCGCTGGCTGGTGGCCCATGATTACTCGGAAGCGGATATTGCGAAAGTGATGGGCGGCAATGCCATGCGCGTGCTCCAGGAGGTCTGGTAGCCCCTGGGGAAATATTTGCCCGGAACGGTCCTGCCAAGTCCGCTCCGGGCTGCGAAAAGGAGAGATTTGGTTTGAAGAAAAAAAGCTTGAAAAAACAGTTTCCGTTTGTGTCGCTGATTTTAATGCTGATTTATCTGATTGGCGGCAGCCTCCTGATTGCTGTGACGGGTCTGCCCAGAGTGTTTGGCGGTATTGACATCGCGACGCTGGTGATTGGATACCTGGGATATCTGTTCCTGATCGGCGCATGCTTGTTCTATGTGAAAACCGGGAAATAAGGTTCTTTTCCACGAACCGGTATTGTTTCCGCAATCGAAAGGAGTCCGAAAAATGGGATCTACAGCATTTTACATTCTGGTCCTGGTGCTCTATTTTATCGCCATGCTGGCAATCGGCGTCGTGTTCTCCAAGCGCGTGAAGACAGACGACGAGTATTTCATCGCCCGCGATAAGCTCAGCGCACCGGCAATTGGCTTTTCTTTTTCTGCGACGCAGATGAGCGGCAGCTCCTATATGGGAACGGTCGGCTCTGTCCGGTCCCTGGGATACTGCTTCATCCCCGCGGCCATTTCCTCTGCGGCGGCGCCTTGGTTCTGCTACGTGCTGGTGGGCGACCGCATCCGCAGGATTTCAGCGCGGCTCAGGGCCGTGACGATGTCCGACGTCTTTGGCGCACGCTTCGGCAAAAAGGTGGGCATTCTTTCCGCCATTATCATCATGATCTGCTCTGTCCCCACGGTGGCGGCGCAGCTGAAAGCGGCCGGCACGGCGTTTGAGGTGCTCATCGGGATTCCCTATGTGGCGGCGCTTTTTGTGTTCGGCGGCATCGTCATTCTCTATACGCTTCTGGGCGGTATGTTTGCCGTCGCCTGGACGGATCTGATTCAGGGCATCCTGATGATTCTGGGCTTTGCGATCCTGACCCCGATCGTGCTGAGCGCATCCGGCGGCTTTACGCAGATGCATGTGCAGTATGCCGCGTTTAATCCCAATGGCATTACGCTCAACGGCGGACAATCCCTGATGTGGATCATCTCCGGCTTCCTGGTCTGGGGCTTTTTCCAGGTGGGTGGCCAGCCCGCCAGCATTACCCGTTTCCAGACGACCTCCGACACCGGAAAGCTGAAGAGGGCGCTGCTGTACTCGATCGTCTTTGAGAGCATCATCTATATTGGTCTGACCATCATCTCCATTGCCGCCGGCGTTCTGATTCCTGCGCTGGAGAATTCCGACATGGCGCTGCCGATTCTGATTCAGCAGTATCTGCACCCCGTCATTGGCGGTATTGTCCTGGCCGCGGCACTGGGCGCTATGATGTCCACGGTGGATTCGGTCCTGCTGATGGTCAGCTCCGTGTTTGTGGAGAATGTATACCGGAAGCTGTCCAGCAAGGATGTGGACAACAAAAAATCGCTGTTTTTGGGCAGAATCATCACCATCATCGTCGGCGTATTGGGCCTGCTGATTGCCATTGATCCGCCTGATGCGGTTCTGTGGATCATCACCATGGGCTTCAGCGTGATGGCGGCGGCATTTACGTTCCCGCTGCTGCTGGGCCTGTGGTCCAAGCGGACCACAGAGGCCGGCGGCATGGCCGGCATCATCGGCGGCGCGGTCATGGCGATCTTCTGGTATGTGCTTGGCTACGTCAAGTACCGGTCCCTGAGCGCATGGGTCGGCGGCATCTGGCCTGCAATCATCGGCGCTTTGGTCTCTGTTGTGCTGACGCTGGCCGTATCCTCGTTCACCAAACCCATCAGCCAGGAGACGGAGGAGCTGTTCTTTGATGACGCGGAGTAATTCTGTGCTTTGACATTACAGTGCGCCCGGACCGGCGGTCTGGGCGCACTTTTACAGGAGGGAAGGGCCATGAAAATACAGAGCACGCTGGTCCGGATGACGCCGGAACAGGCGATGGAGCTGGCGGCGCGGGAAAACCGCGGCCTGTTGGGCAAGCTGGCTGACAAAGTCAAAGGCGCGCCGCCGGAGATCACGGTGCAGGGCGTGCAGCTGTTCTATTATCCGCTCTGTGTCGGCGGCGGCGTGCTGAGCTTTCCGCGGGCGGCGCATCTGCCCTCCCGGCGGATCGTCTCACTGGCGGTGGTAGACTGCGCCTTTGGCTACGCGCAGCGAATGCAGGGCCGGCCGGCGCTGAAGGAGACGGCAGCGGAGGCGTCCCAGGTTGTCAAGCGAAGGCTGAATGACGCGGCGGCCAGGGAGAAGCTGGCGTCGTTTATGCGGAAGCAGGGCTACCGGAAATATCGTGCCATTGCCGAGGTGGAATTCAAGGAGTTCTATTTGGTATACAAGCCGCATTATGTATGCCAGTGCAAACGAGGAACGCGGGAGTTCCAGCGGGTCATTGACGCAGAGATCGGACAGCGGGACTTTATGCTGGATGTGAAATACCGGGAGCTGACGTTTGAAAACTAGGCCTTGTTTGATAAATGGCAATGTGCCCAGCGGCGAGGGATTTTTGTCTGGCAAACAATTTTTCCGCAGGAATCCTGACGGATTTCAAGGGAAAATTGTGCCGCCCAGGCGGAAAAAGAACCGTCGTCTGGGCATGTTGACATTTTTCAAACAAGGCCTAGGCAGCGTCAATGATTTTGGGTCTTGCCATTCACATTGCCTCCGTATATAATAGTTTTGCCGTCTGCGGACGGCGACCAGAGGCTTTGGCCTCTGCGGCCTTTGAAAGGGCCGGCGAAACTTTTTTATGGGAGGTGCGGTCATGGAGATCACACCCGCTTTTTACACCGCCTCTACCGGCGACATCTTTCTTCTGCGCTCCCTCAATCCCGGTGAGGCGGAGCTCCTGCGCCTCCACCAGCGCCGCACCTCCGCCGAGTCCCATTTTATGGTCCGTTACCCCGAGGAGTGCGATCCGTCTTCCGAACGCCTCCGCGACCGCCTGGAGGAGCTGGCCCGCCATCCGGTCAGCTTCGATCTGGCCGCTTTTCGCTGGGAACGTCTCGTCGCGGATCTTCAGGTCTGCCAGCTTCCCCACCGTAAGACCTGCCACCGCGCCGTCCTGGGCATTTCCGTTCAGGCCGCCTTCTGCGGCCTTGGCCTGGGGCGCGCCATGCTCGCCGCTGCTGCCGTCCAGGCCCGGGCCAACGGGCTGACGCTGCTGGAGCTGGGCGTCCTGGCCGACAACGTCCGCGCCATCCGCCTCTACAAGTCCCTGGGCTTCCGCCCCTTTGGAGAGCAGCCGGGCGCTTTCCGCCTGGAGGACGGGACATACCGCGCGGAGATTGGGATGCAGCTGTGGCTAAGCGAGGTGCGGACCCATGCCTGAAACGCGCGCCATGCGGCCCATTGCCCGCATCCACAGCCAATTCCCCGGGAAATTCGGTATCCCCCGCCAGAGCGGCCTGGTGCCCGCCCTGCGGGCCACGGTGGTCCTGGAGCCGGCGTTCCGTAATCCAGACGCCCTCCGGGGCCTGGAGGGATTCTCCCACATCTGGCTTCTCTGGGAGTTCTCCCAGGCGGTGCGGGAGGGCTGGTCGCCCACCGTCCGCCCGCCGCGGCTGGGGGGCAACGCGCGGCTGGGCGTGTTCGCAACCCGCTCTCCCTTCCGGCCCAATCCCATCGGCCTCTCCCCGGTGCGCCTGGAGGCCGTGCGGCAGGATGCGCGGCTGGGGCCGGTGCTGGACGTCTCCGGCGCGGATCTGATGGACGGCACGCCGATTTTCGACATCAAGCCGTATCTGCCCTATGTGGACTGCATCCCCGACGCCGCCGGCGGCTTCGCCCCGGGGCCGGCGGAGGTGCTGCAGGTGGCGTGTCCGCCGGAGCTGCTGGCCCGCGTGCCGGCGGAGAGCCGCGAGGCCCTGCTGGGCGTCCTGGCCCAGGACCCGCGGCCGCGGTATCAGAAGGACCCGGCGCGGGTCTATGCCATGGACTTCGCGGGCCTGACCGTGCGCTTCACCGCGGCGGACGGCGTGCTGACGGTGACGGAGATTTCGGAACGGCGGGCCTGCGGGGAGGCGCTTTGATGGTTCGGCTTCGCCGGCTGGACGGCGTGCAGTACGCGGGCAGGGGACCTGCAGCATGCGCGTGGAAATGGGCAAAAAGCTGTGTTGTAATTCCCGGGAACCTGTGGTATAATGACAGAAAATCCAGGGATTTGAGGGGTGTATGGCCATGGGGACGAACTTTCGCTCGGCGTGGAACGGGTTTAACCGGAACGACGTGGTCAATTACATGGAGGAGTGCGCGGCCAATTACGAGCGGTCGCTGCGCCAGCTGCAAAGCGAAAACGCGCGGCTGCGGGAGGAGCTGAGCACCCTCCGGGCGGCCCAGAGCGCGCCGCCCCCCGCCCCGGAGCCGCCCCCGGAGCCAAAGCCTGTGCCGGCTCCCGCGCCGCCGCCGCCTCCGGACCTCACCGGCGACGAGCTGGAGGCCTACCGCCGCGCAGAGGCCGTGGAGCGCGCGGCCCGCGACCGGGCCGATCGCCTGAGCCGGCAGATGCAGGCGGTTATGGACACCGCCGTGCAGCAGTTCGAGGCCGCCGGTGCCGACGCGGAGTCGCTGATGTCTGATTTAAGCATCTCGCTCCGCCGCCTCAACGACACCTTCGCCGCCCTGCGCCTGGCCTTCGACGGGGCCAGCCGGGCGCTGAAGGATCTCAAATAGCAGGAAACGGACAGGCGTGGGCCTGTCCGTTTTGCGTTGGCTGGGTGTCAGCGGAGCTTTGCCTCCAGGTTTTTGCGGACCGCGGCGATGAAGCCGTCGGTGGTGACCACCTGCGCCGCGCCCTTTTCCCAGAGGCCGGCCAGGTCCTTGGTCATGACGCCGCTCTCGATGGTCTCGATGCACGCCGACTCCAGTGCTTTGGCGAAGTCCTGCAGGGGCTGGCTGCCGTCCAGCTCGCCGCGCTTGCCCAGCGCGCCGGTCCAGGCGAAGATGGTCGCCATGGGGTTGGTGGAGGTCTTTTCACCCTTGCGGTACTGGTAGTAGTGGCGCGTCACCGTGCCGTGGGCTGCCTCGTACTCGTACTTTCCGTCGGGGCTCACCAGCACCGAGGTCATCATGGCAAGACTGCCGAAGGCTGTGGAGACCATGTCGCTCATCACGTCGCCGTCGTAGTTCTTGCAGGCCCAGATGAAGCCGCCCTGGCTGCGGACCACCCGGGCTACGGCATCGTCAATGAGGGTGTAGAAGTAGGTGATGCCGGCCTTTTCAAAGAGAACCTTGTACTCCTTGTCAAAAATTTCCTGGAAGATCGATTTGAACGCGCCGTCGTAGATCTTGGCGATGGTGTCCTTGGTGGAGAACCACAGGTCCTGCCGGGTGTCCAGGGCGTACTGGAAGCAGGCGCGGGCGAAGGAGGCGATGGAGCTGTCCTTGTTGTACTGGCCGGTGAGGACGCCGCCGCACTCAAAGTCGTAGATGGGCTGGCGGGTCTCCTGGCCGTCGGGGGCGGTGAGCACCAGCTCGGCCTTGGCGCCGGCCGGAGCGCGCAGCTCGGCGGCGCGGTAGACGTCGCCATAGGCGTGGCGGGCGATGGTGATGGGGGCCTTCCAGGTGCGCACCACCGGGCTGATGCCGTCCACAAAGATCGGCGCGCGGAACACTGTGCCGTCCAGGGCGGCGCGGATGGTGCCGTTGGGGCTCTTCCACATCTCGTGGAGCTTGTACTCAGCCATGCGCTGGGCATTGGGGGTGATGGTGGCGCACTTGACGCCCACGCCGTATTTCTTGATGGCTTCGGCGCTGTCCAGGGTGATCTGGTCCCGCGTCTCGTCCCGGCGGGGCAGGCCCAGGTCGTAGTATTCGGTGTTCAGTTCGACGAAGGGGCAGATCAGCTCGTCCTTGATGGACCGCCAGATCACCCGGGTCATTTCGTCGCCGTCGAGTTCCACCAGGGGGGTGGACATGGGGATTTTGTTCATGGGAAGCTCCTCCTTGTTCCTGTCCTTGCCAACCACGCACTCGCAGCGGTGGATGGGGGCGCCCAGGGCGTGGAATTTCTCCTCATAGCCGGTCAGGATGCCCACCACGCCGTCGCGGTGGAGGTCGTAGGTGACGTTTTGTGTCTCCAGGCCGCAGCGGGCGAACTCCTCCAGGGAGAAGTCGAACAGCGGCCGGTTATCGGTCTTGAAATCGATGCGCCCGCCACCGCGGAGGACAGCCTTGTACTGCTCCAGGAAGGTGCGGTAGGTCAGGCGCAGCCTGGCGGACTTGTTGCGGGGCCAGGGGTCGGGGAAGTTGAGGTAGATGCGGTCCAGCTCGCCGGGGGCGAACAGCTCGGAGAGGACGGCGGCGTCGGCGTCGATGAAAAAGACGTTCCGGAGACCCTCCCGCAGTGCGTACTCCATGGCCATGACCATAGCGTCGGGGACCTTCTCCAGGGCGATGAGCAGGACGTCCGGCTCGGCCCGGGCGGTCTCGACGGTGAACTTCCCCTTGCCGCAGCCGATCTCCAGCCGGACCGCCCGCGCGGCGGGCATCAGCTCACGCCACCGCCCGCGGTGAACCGCCGGCTCACGGATCAGGACCGCGCCGCAGGCCTCCATTCTGGGGGCTAAATTGGGCTTTTTTCGCATTCGCATAGTAAATCCCTCGTAAATCGCAGAGTAAAGATATTATACACGATGAGAAAGCCGCCGTAAAGTGTCTGGAGAGAAATTCCGCACTTGCTATTTGGCGGGAAATTGAGTATAATGACAAGGACCGGGGTGTTGCGCAGCTGGTAGCGCGCCTGCTTTGGGAGCAGGAGGCCCGGGGTTCGAGTCCCCGCACTCCGACCACGAAAGTCCTCAGTCGATGATACAATCGGCTGAGGACTTTTTAATTTTGCCTATGAAAAAGCCTTGTAATCAAGGGAAAAGCGGGACGCAGGGGGTGCGGATATCCTCCGGCGTCCCGC
>JAAWBZ010000287.1 GCA_022792945.1 Oscillospiraceae bacterium
CGCTTCTTCAAAAAGTCCCTGACGGGATTGAAGAGCAGATAGGACAGCAGCGTGAACATCACCAGCATGGAAATCATAAGGAAAATGGCATCGTGGATGAGTTGTGCGTCCAGATTAAACAAACGTGGTTCCAAGTTTTCGCCTCCTTTCTATTCACACCTCTCCTTATTCAATAGAAGGCTGGCTCTGCAGACCTTCTATTGTCACAAATCAAAGCTTTCCGAGAAGAGGATTTGCAAAAAGTAAGATAAAAGCGATAGCCAAACCATAAAGACCTGTGGTCTCTGCCACGGCCTGACCAAGAAGCATAGTGGACATGATGTCACCCTTAGCTCCCGGATTCCGTCCCACTGCAGATGCACCGTAGCCGGCTGCAATACCCTGTCCGATACCAGGACCAATACCTGCGATCAAAGCAAGACCTGCGCCGATAGCGGAACAGGCTAAAATTAAACCTTCATTCGTAATCTGACTATTCATAAAAAATTCCTCCTTTTATTAGTCTGCCTCAGGCAGCTTCTGTGTCACAAATACCATGGTCAGCATACAGAATACGTATGTCTGAATGGCGCCTGAAAAAACGTCAAAATAAATATGCAGAATACCCGGCCAGCCTACGGCAAAATTGCCCAGCAGCGAGTATATCAGTGACGTCATTACCGTACCGGACAAGATGTTTCCGAACAAACGCAGTGACAGAGAAAACGGTACCGCAATCTCACCGATCAGGTTAATCGGAAACAGGACCGGAATGGGTTTAAAGAGATCTGTGAATGCCCCGATTTTATTCCAGCGGATATTGTTGAACTGGATAATGCAGAAGGTCATAACACCCAGCGGCAGCGTCACACCGTAGTCCGCGGTGGGCGGCCGCAAGCCGAAAAGACCGGATAAGTTGCTCACTAAAATGAACAGGAAAATGGAGCTGATATAATTGACATACCTGGGGGCATATTTCCCCATACTTCCATTTACCATATTATCCAAAAACTCCACAATCAGCTCCACCACATTCTGAAAGGCACCCGGCACTTCTTCCGCCCGGCGTATCCGTCTGTTCGCCGCAACGGCGAAAATCAAAAGGAGCAGCATCACAATCACAATACTGACATGCGTTGTTGTTATATAAATATCCTGTCCAAGAAATTTGAATGGATATTTGAGTATACCGTGGACCATAAAATCCACATCATTCCCGCCTGTCAGCAGTTGGCCCTTATAGAGTCCGGAAATTCCCACATTTTCAAC
>JAAWBZ010000087.1 GCA_022792945.1 Oscillospiraceae bacterium
ACATTTTATCACTGGCGCTGACAGTGGACAACGGTCTGATCACCGGCAAGGGCAGCAGCACGCTTGATCCGGGCGACAGCGCCACCCGCGCGGAGGTTGCAGCCATCCTCCAGCGCATGGTGTCGCTGATGGTAAAATAAGCAAACTCCCTTCCTCCATACAGCGGAACCGCCGTCCCCTTCGGGACGGCGGCTTTGCGTAATAGCGTTGGCTATGCCGTTTCCCCGTTTTGTAAGTCGTTCAACAGGGATGTTTTCGGTAAAATAAAAAGTGTGCAAAAGGGCGCAAAAAAGTTAGCGGGAGATCTCACGGCGGACAGGGCACAGCTTCCAGACGGTACAGAAATACGCATACCAGGAGAACTGGAGCGCCGAGCAGCTGCCAAACCTGGAAAAGTACATTCCCAGCATAGACAAGTAGATGGAGGCAGACTGGAAACTACCGCGAAAACAGCGGCACACAGCAATGCGGATCTACCGCCGTTTGGTGGAGGAAAAGAGCTGCCAGGGCAGCTACAGCAGCGTAACGCGGTATGTGCGGAAGAAGAAATTCGTGCTGAAATTGGCCGCGGAGGGATACCTGCCCCTGGCGCAGCCCCGGGGACATGGACAGGCGGCCTTTGGAGAAAGTCTTTATGAAGGACGGAGAACGAGAGCTCACAGAGGGATTCACCCGGTTCATGCTCCATTGCCGGTTCCAGGCGGATTCCTGTAAAGTGCGCTCAACGTCAAGGACACACGGGAAATAAAGTAATCGAAGGAAGCGGCCAAAGACCAAGCAGCGCCAATTTCGTCCTTATATGCTTTCTTCCTGATCTCTGTCTTAGTTTGCTTGATCCTGTGAGAAAGCGTAAAGTCTCTGTCCGCTCTTAGGGCTTCCCATCCTGCTTATGTATTTCAAAGATTCGAAAAAGAGGTATTCTTGCAGCGACGGAAGAACGCCTCCCCGCTGCCATGGCCCTAAACCTTAAGAGGATGGTAAATGCCATCTTTTTCTGTTTCCGGATTTATTATTCTGCTGGAGCACCTGCGCGTTTCGGCGGAATTTTTGCTTTCGTCAGCAGCTCCCTTATTGTACCTTATCAGATTGTATACCGCCGCCTTCTTCCCCACACCCCCCTTCTGATTCGCCACCGCGGTGATTTTGGGTCTTGCCATTCACATTGCCTCTGTATATAATAATTTTGCCATCTGCCTCATGCAAACAGCTATATAAAGACGGAAAGCAAGCTGCCAACCGCCAAAACGGTTGATAGCTTGCTTCCAAAGTTCATTTTTACCTGTGTAGCTGCGTTTGCCTGATATTCTTGCTCTTTACCTAATATATTCTGGGAGCAGGGTCCTCCGGACCACCTATCCGCGCTACGTGGACCACGTCACGGCCTCATGCGGGCAGAATTATGCGTTGCGTGGCGCGGCGGAGCGGAAGCGGCGATCTCCCGCCCGCCCCCGCGCTTCTTTGCTGAATTTCGTTATTTTTTCAAAATTTCCTGCCGCAATGTCACACTGCGGACAGATCCAACTGCCGCCGACCGCATGGACGAAGGGCGCAGAAACGTACTCCGCAATGTTTTCCGTATTGACACCCCCAGTTGGTACAAAACGGATATCTCCAAAAGGCGCCGAAAGGCTTTTCATTGCTTGCAGGCCACCGTAAATCTTTGCCGGAAAAAACTTTAAAACCTGTAATCCCAGCCGCATGGCCGCCATAATCTCGCTGGGTGTTACGCATCCGGGCAGTACGGGAATCTTCTGCTCTACACACCAACGGACGATCTCCGGGTCAAAGCCCGGCGAGACAATAAATTTCGCGCCGCACGCAGCCGCTGTTTTACACTGTTCCAGCGTGGTCACTGTTCCCGCACCGACCATCATACGCGAACGCTCTTCCGCGACACGGCGGATCGCCTCCGGCGCAGCGGCCGTGCGAAAGGTGATCTCCATTACATCGATTCCGCCGTTATAGAGCGCGTCCGCAGTAGCGACCGCACTGCCGGCGTTCTCAAGAACGACCACTGGAACGATTTTCGCGGCGGAGGCCGTTCCATTATATCCATAACCTTCATCTCCCGGTTGATGGATTTACCGGTACTGTCCTGTTTTGTACCGGCAAATTCCCCGTTCTTTTCTACCGCTCTGCAATGACCGCGCGCAGCGTATCCGCAATTGCGCCAGGGCCGGCGATCAGTCTTGCAAAATAACGCTCCACCAGCGGAGCCAAACCAACCGCGTACAGATCTACGCCAAAAATTGTATCATTGGACAAAATCGGCTGGAGAATCTCGTGACAGTCCACATCACGGCCAAGGCGGACATCCTTTACATAAGCCTGAACCGTTTCCAGCATCGGGTCCTGACTGGGCGTAAACGCGTCCCCGGCATCATCCACCGCCAGCAGATATCTGCACCAGGCGGCCAACGTGAAGGGGATGTACTTCAGACTCAAAACATCCAGCTTCTCATCCGCCGCATACGCCTTGATCGTGTTGCCAAAGCGAATGGAAAGCTTCTGACTGGTATCACAGGCAATCCTCTGCGGCGTGTCGGGAATAAACGGATTTGGAAGACGTTCCTCAATCACCTGCTTTGCAAATTTCATCGGCTCCACGATGCCCGGGTCCACCACCACCGGCATCGACTCCTCAAAGGCGATCCGCTCGATCAGCGTCCGCAGGTCGCTGTTCTTCATTTCCTCCGAAATGCGGTCATACTTCATCATGCAGCCGAGGACCGCCAGACAGGTGTGCAGCGGATTGAGGCAGGTGCATACTTTCATCTGCTCAAATTTCTCCACAGTCTCCCTGCTGCCGAAGAACACGCCCTCAGCGCGCAAGTCCGGATGTCCATTGGGAAAGGAATCCTCTACGATCAGATACTGCGTCTGCTCCGCGTTGACAAACGGTGCGACAAAGGTATGCCGCGCCGTCTCCACCGGACGCACATCCTCCAGGCCATCCGCAATCAAGGTGTCCTGTACAGATACATCCGGCCGGGGCGTGATCTTATCGATTGCAGTCCACGGAAATGTTACCTTTCCGCTGCCGGAGATATAGGTGAAAAATTCCGCCTCCGCGGTGCGGTTCCCGCTCCAGCGCTTTGCGAAGTCACAGACTGCATCCATCAGGCGTTTACCATTGTGAGAGCAGTTGTCCATACTGACCAGTGCCAGCGGAAGCTGTCCCGCCAGATAACGCGTGTAGCAGAGGGCGGCGACCTTGCCGAGATACGTCTGCGGCGCATCAGGACCGGCCTGGAAATCGGCCAGCACCGCGGGCAGATACGCGCCATGCGCATCTTTCAGGTTGTATCCCTTTTCCGTGATCGTAAAGCTCACCAGCTGCAGCGACGGTGCAGAAAAAATCTGCTGCAAGCGCGCCCAGTCCGCTCCCTGGGGGTCCATCACCTGCGATTCGGCGATGCTGCCCACGACGCTCTTGGTGATTCCGCCGTCCGGTTTCAAAATCACGTTCACGCAGAGATTATCAAAGGGGCGATATGCCTTGTCAAGGATCTCATAGTCAAAGCCTTCGCTGACGATAATGCCGGTTTTCATTCGGCCGCAATCCAGCATGTCCTGCGCCGCCTGGGCAATGAAGGAACGAAAAATGTTGCCGGCGCCCATATGGACCCACGTTGGGGACTCCTTGGTCTTTTGGATCATCTGATTGCGGTCGTACTGGGGAAGAAGATATCCCTTTTCTGCGAAAAAGGGATCAGACAAATTCTGATTCCGTAATTTCATATCTCACCGCGGTTCCTCCGCGTTCCTCCTTACACTTGTTTAAACTGCTCAAAAGGTTCTTTGTCGCCATAAAGCTCATCTGTTCACTGGCGTCCTGTGTGGAGGCCGCGCTGTGAGAGCCCATGACAAGATTGTCCAGCGTATACAGCGCTTGATTTTGAGGTGGCTCCTCGCAAAAAACGTCTATCCCCGCCGCCGCGATTCTGCCGCTTCGGAGGGCATGGATCAGTGCCTGCTCCTCCACCAACTCCCCACGGGCCGTATTGATGAGTACACAGCTGGGCTTCATTTTCGCGAAAGCGTCTTGGTCGATTATATGTTTGGTATCCGCTGTCAGAGGAAGGTGCAGGCTGATAAAGTCACAGAGCTTGAAAATTTCTTCCAGGCCTGAACGCTGAATACCATGGGATGCGGCATACGCCGCGTCCCAGAACGTATCATAGGCCTTCACCTGCATGTCAAAGCCGGACGCACGCTTGGCAACAGCCTTTCCGATGGCGCCAAACCCTAAAATGCCCAGTGTCTTTCCATAGAGATCCAGCCCCACCATTTTTTTCCAATCATGCGCGCGGCAGCTCTCATGAATCTGCACAATCCTCCGCGCGCAGCAGCAGAGGAGTGAAAACGCATAATCCGCAACGGCCTGCGTGTTGGCGCCCCTTGTGACGGTCACAGGGATCTGATGGCCCTCACAATACTGCTGGTCAATGTTGTCTACACCCACGCCATACTTGGAAACAGCCCGCAGCCGCGGCGCACAGGCCAACACCTCCGCGTCCAGGGGATCCACGCCAACAATCACGCCAACGCAGCCGCGGATCTGCTCCATCATTTCTCCTTTCGTCAGGAGCCGGCCCGTCGGGTTGACGACCGGCTGATAGCCGGCGGAGCGGAGCATCTCCAGCACATTGCCGTTGTATTTTCCATAGGACCTCGGTGTAATCAATATTTTTTCCATCATAATGCCTCGTTGCGGCCAGAAACCAGCCGCAGTCTAAAGAACGGTTTGGTAAAAATGCAGATATGCCCGGTACAGCATACCATAGTCAACGCCGGCGTCCTGTCTGGGCGTCACACGGGACGCACGCTCATAATCGGACCGGAATGCGCACACGTTATCCAGTACGCCCGCGGCCCGCATTGCCAAAATGACCGCACCCATCGTGGAGGCGTTGGCGGTGGGAACGCATGCGATCTCCCGCCCAAAGATATCCGCCAGCATCTGCGTCCACCTGGGGGAGTTCAGAATACCGCCGGATACAAGGATCTTCTCCGGCGTACCGGACGCCGCACACATCGTTTCATAGCATTGATAGAGGTTAAAAAGGATACCCGCCTGAACGCCCCGGTACAACTCGCCCACTGTATGGTGCGGCATGACATTCACAAAGCCGCCCTTGCGGTCATCATGCCATCCCGGGCAGCGCTCGCCAAACAGAAAAGGCAGAAACACCGGCAGATCGCGCGATTGGCTTTCCATTTCCTCAAAGTCCTGAAAATCCCATCGCCCCTGCTGGCAGGTCTGCAAAAACCAGTTGATGCAGTTACCCGCCCCAGCAGTTGCTGCCCCGGACATCCACCCCGTCACGCCGTAATAGCACCATAACGGATGCTGCGGGGGAAGCCGCGGACCATCCGCAGTCATGCGAATGGCTGCGCTTGTCCCTATAGAAAGCGTCATTCTTCCCACCTGAGCGGCACAGGAGGCGATTTGATTCAATGCGCCGTCGGGATACGCCGGCACGACCGGGATTCCCTCGCCAATGCCCAAGAGCTCGGCGCCGGCCGCCGACAGCGGACAGGCATCTTCATAGCTGCCCAGATCCCCCAGCTGCCCCGGAGAAATCCCCAGTTCCTTCAGTACATATGGATCGTACCGCAGCTCGTGGATATTCAGCAGCCCGGAGCCGCTCATCGCGCTGGCGGTTTCCAAATAGCGGCCCGTCAGCAGATAGAAGGTATACGCCCCCTGGGAGATCATCTGCTTCTTCTGCAAATCGACACCCTGCGATTTCAAGTACAGCAGCGACTGACGTGGATACGTCACATGCGGAACACAGCCCGTTCGCTGATAGAGCTCCTGTGTGCGCGCCTCATCCCGCCGAATTGCGGCACATTGCGCGCTGGGCGCCATGAAATTCCAGGAATAGGTCTTGTCCGGATCCGCGACGCTCCTGTCGCACAGCGCGATATTGTGCCAGGTCTCACAAAGCGCGATAGCGGAGCTCTCTTTCCCGCGGGCCAGCTCCGCGCCCAGCAGAATCATCATGGCGCTGACCGCCTTTGTATCCGTCACGCCGTCGGCGCAGACGTTTCTCGGGTACGCCTGGGACTTTGCCGCCAGAACACCTGCATCTGTGTCAAACAAAAGCGCTTTTGCCGAGCTCGTACTGGATTCGAGCGCTAACACAATCACGTAGCATACTCCTTGTAGATTCCAGTGACAGTATTCAGATGTTGCTCCAGCACCGCATACGCGCTGGTGTAGTTCCCCTGATACAGGGCGGCCAAAAGCTCCAGGTGCGCCTTCTGCGACTCTGACGCCCGGTCGTTTTCACTGTACATATGGATGCGGATCAAATTCTGCATGCTGTCGTATTGCTGGATCAAAAACGGATTTTCAGACGCCTCGACAATCATCTTATGCAGCTGTTCATCCAGCAGCAGCATCGCTCTGGAGTCTGCATCCGTTTTTTCGATCTGCCGATAGAGCTCCAGAATCTTGTTCTTGTCAATCTGGTCGCCGAATTCACCCAGGCAGTATAGCTCATAGAGCTTTCGGACCTCGCCGATCTGCCGCAGTTCCGTGTCGGTATATTGCTTTACGAAAACGCCAACCCGCTGGCGGGTTTCCAAAAGGCCCTGATATGTAAGCTGCTGTAATGCGTTGCGAACAGGCATAAGACTGACGTTGTTTGATGCAGCAAGTTCTTTTGGGTTGACTCTCTCGCCCGGCTTCAGCTTGCGTTCTAAAATCATGTTGCGAATCAACTCATACATCTGCTCGTTCACTGTATCTGTCACAATCATCCTGTCTACCGCCTTCCCAACAGGAATTGCAAATTGACGTCGCCAATTTACCATAAATTCCCATCAGTATGAAATCTCATTTCTTCGGGTCCACGGATGATTTGCATGTTGGGATTTTGCTCCACCTCATCCAAAAGGGCTTCGGATACCCAAATTTCATCCATATGCATCGTATCGTGGATCCGGATCACTCTTGGATTTAGTATATCATTTCCGCCATTATATTTCAAGCATGCCGCAATCGCATCGCGATCCGACTCCAGGACCATGGGAACGCGAAACGGCGTAAATGTTGTGGATGTCAGCGCATTGGGAAAGGAAGCGATAAAATCACACTTTTCAAGACACCGTTTTGTGGTCACGTCGCCATACCCAAGTCCAGCCATCTGGCCGTGGGTATGGCAGGACAGATCCAGAATGGCCATTTTTTTCGCACACATACCGCCGCTGATATATGGGTTACAGAACCGGCCGGTAATGTTTGGGTCCATGCCGTCCCCCGATATGTCCTTTCCGATCTGGTCGATAATCAGCAGGTCCACATTCTCAATATAGCTGCGCGCCATCAGGGATTTGGCCTCCTGCAGCAACATCGGCTCCTGATCCGCAATCTCATCGCCCCGCATGATTTCGATTCTGGCCGTCTCGTCATACGCGTTTTCCAAAATGGCAATCCCAAATCGGATCGGCGCGTGCTGGATGATCGCCTTCCCAAACATGGGAATATTGTACCCCATCTTCGCAGGCCCCTCCTTGTGGAAGGTTTCCGCGCCGCGCTGCTTGCCGAGACCGATAACCATCATCTTCATAAGGCCGCTCTCATAAGGCCCCCGGAAATCTGTGTGGGGCTTGACCCGGCCCACCACTACGATCCCATCGGCCTCCGCCGCGTTCCGGTCGATGCAGACCAGCCTTCCGTCCGCTGTCTCGCCAATCCGCTTGACCTCCATGGATGCACGGATCGGTGCGCCGCAGAATTCCTCTGTAACGCCGTAACCCTCGATGATCGCCCGCTGCCCCGCTGCGGTCGCGCCGCCGTGGCTCCCCATCGCTGGAACGATGAAGGGCCTCGCACCCAACTGAAGCAGGCTTTGGCATACTTCGCGGATGATCCATCGGATATTGGCGATGCCGCGGCTGCCGCAGGTGACGGCAATCGACTCGCCAGGCTTTACCAACACCCGGATGTCCTCCCGGCTCATCAGCGCACGGACCCGCGCCGGCACATCCGCAACTCGCGGTCTTGGAAAGTTCTGACGAACCAGCGCCATTCGGGGGATATAGGCATCCCGCAGCAGTTCAGCAATCAAATGGTAGTTCTCATATTTATCCACACACTCACCAGCTTCCAGTATTTTCAGAAACAAAATCATATTCGCCGCATCAGACGTTCCCAAGTGCCGCCTTTTGTGTTATAATAGATTTCAGTAATGCTGGGAAAGGACGGGAAAAGTCGTGAAAAAGGTGTTTGGAAATAAATGGGTTATTTGGGCGCTGCTCATTGTCCCCAATATTGCAGTCTCGCTGATGGCCAACCGTCACAATCCGATTTTTGCCTTGGGCGCAGCGCTCGGTGCGGCAACTGTCGTCTTTCTGTGCTTTTACATCTGCAAAACACTTCTAAAGAGAACAAATCTGAAATCGGAGTGGATCATTCCACTGTCCATCGCCGGCGGCTACGCCATCTATTATATCTACATGTACTGGGACCTCTGAAACTGACCGCCCAAATGCACGTTCAGTTCCAGCTTTCAAAACATCACGTTGACTTTCATGTACTTGCCCGGATTCTTCTCGATATCCCGGATGGTCGCCGGCGCCTCGTCGATGGAGATCATCTTTGTCAGAATCTTCCGCGCATCTACTCTTCCGGTGTAGATCAGGTCCACCGCTTCTTCAAATTCCTGGCAAGCGTTCCGGGCGCCGACGAGATCCAGCTCTTTGAAGGTAATCAGGTTTGTGGGAATCGGCGTCTCCTGGTGCGGCCATCCGGTGAATGCAGCCCGGCCGGCATGACAGACGATATCCAGCGTGGAGCGAATCGCGCTGCTGGCACCGGAAGCCTCCAGCGCGCAGTGTGCCATATTCCCATGGGTGTATTCCGCAATTTTCTCCGCCAGGGAGTCCGTTTTCAGGTTCACCGTGTACTGCACGCCAATGCTTCTGGCGTATTCCAGTCGCTCTGTAACCAGATCAATCAGAATCGGATTGGCGTCATACGCCAAAGCGACCATTGCAACCAGCAGGCCAATGGGGCCCGCGCCGCTGATGGCGATGAACTCGCCGGCCTTCAGCTTCAGGCGGTGAACGCCGTGCAGCGCAATGCAAAGCGGCTCCGCGATGGGAATCAGCTCCCAGGGCATATCCTCCGGTACCTTCACCAGCCATTTCGCCGGGTGCGCAAAGGTTTCCGCCATGCCGCCGTCGGCGTGGACGCCGAGCACACGGATGTTGTCACAGCAATTGGTCCGGCCAATGGAACAGGGATAGCAGCTTCCGCAATACATATATGGCTCTACCACAACGTGGTCGCCCACCTGGATGCCCTTGGGGTTATTCGCCGGGATCGAAAGGACTTCTCCCGCCAATTCATGGCCGATGATTCGCGGGTAGGAGACCAATCCGTTTGTCCCACGGAACGCACCGATGTCGCTGCCGCAGATGCCGGCGGAGCGAATCTTCAAAAGTGCCTCACCCGCCTTCGGCGGTCGCTGCTCGATTTCTGTCACACCGACTTCCCACGGTTTTTCTAGCAAAACAGCTTTCATATCCTCACCTGCTCCATTTTAATGAATGTGCTGATACAGCAATTGGAGATGGGACCCAATATGGCGCTCCAAGCGCGCCGCGTACTGGTCCTGGTACTGTCGCCATAGGTCAAACAGCCTGCTGCGGAACCGGTACGATCCGTCCGGCCTTTTGGCGTTTAAGATCGGGCCGTATGTAATATGGATCAGCTGACGCTCGTCGTTGTTCTGCAGCAGAGCGGGCAGCTCTTCATCGTGCAGCGTACAGAGGTCCGGGATGTTGTTCAGATTCGTCGTAACGTGGTAATACTTTTCGGCTTCATAAAAAGCGTCCGGCAGAACAAAGCTGTGGATTTCACGGTACAGTCCCGGGCTATGCGCCGCCACGACAGCCATGGCCTCCAGCCAGCTGGTACCGGCCGTTTTCACATGGAATCTCCCGCTGGTCGCTTTGCCGACGATCGGGAAAACGGAGAACTTGTCTGAGCCGGAATGGATGCTGAGCTTGTAGCCAAAGGTGTCCGCGATGGCCGCGTGAATTTGAAAATCCGCCTCGAATTCGTTCAGGCTGCCGATATAGTCGATGCCCTTTTGAAACGCACCGATGAACCGCGGCGCAATGGTGGCGGGCCGCACGCCGCGCCGCATCAGCTCATTGGCAACGTAGAAATGCTGTTCCGGTTGGGTGGGCGTCTGGGTTTCGTCGATGGAGATTTCAAAATCCACGTCGCGTCCATGGATAAAGCGCTCATAAATGGAGACAGCAAAGTCGATGGCCGCATTGTAGATCAGACACATCCGGCGAAATGCCGGCGCCGCAAAATGAACGGCGTACGCGCCAACCTGAAAACACTTGCCAACGTAGCGTTCCTCCAGACCGGCGTCCGGGACATACGCGCGCGCGACCATCTCGTCGGAGTACGCAGACGCCTCATTTCGGATATACTCGCTGCAATCCAGCGTAATCATGGTGTATCCGCAGGCGAGCGCGTATTCCACCTCCTCCGGTGTTTTCAGATGATCACCGTCCGCTCCGAAGCCGCGCTGATAATCCTCGCGGAACACGGCAAAGCTGGCACAGTCCAGCACATCCTCATAGTTCCGCCCGGTCAAATTCAGTTCCCGCATGGACTGCTGCGCAAAGACCGGATATGCGTCGTACTGTTCAAATACCCGGATGTGGCCTGGTGTTGCAATGCCCAGGCGGTCTCCGACGCCCACGGTCCGCTTTTCACGTAAAACGGTCCTGGGTGCTGTAAACGGAAAAACCTGACGAATGGCGCATCCGTTCTCGTGATCTTCCAGCCCGACTACCCACTGTCCGCCGCCTGCGGAGAACGGTTCTCCGGTGAAGCCATACCCCGCGGACGCCACAATCATGTCCTGCGCCTCTCCCTGATAGATCAAGGCGGTACATCCACCGTTGGTATGCACGGACTTCGGGTAAATCCGGTACTGCGCACAGCGGCTCAAATCAAATTTTGTGTCGATGAACGCGGCAATTGATTCAAGATATGTCATAATGCTACCTCAAAGCATAGTAAATTGGAGAAGCCTTTCGTACAGCTCTTTTACCGCGTCCGCAACCGCGCCTTCCAGCACAGCCAGCCCCTCTTCCAGCGCCTCGCGGTCGATCACCAAAGGCGGCACGACCTTCAGAGTGGAGCCGCAGCCAACAGGAGCAAAGAACAGAAGGCCCCGCTGCATGCAAAGCTCCACGACCCGCTGTGCCAGGTCACAATCCATCTCTTTGGTGCCTGGCCTGGTGAAGATCACCGCCCAGGCCAGGCCGCAGCCGGATACGAACCCGATGTGGCCTGGGAAGCGCTTTTGCAGGGCATTCAGCTTCTCCTTGCACACGCCGCCCATGTCAAACGCGTGCTCGACCAGATGGTGATCCAGAACGTAGTGGATGCTGGCGTAGGCGGAGGCCGCGCAGACCGGATTTCCGCTGTGGGTGCTGGTCATCTTGTTGGGGCCATACTGGTTCATGATTTCCGCACGCCCGACCACGCAGGACAGCGGCATGCCGCTGCTGACACCCTTGCCGCAGCAGATGAGATCCGGCGTCACATCGGCATACTGAAACCCAAACAGCTTGCCGGTGCGCCCAAAGCCTGCCTGGACCTCGTCGAACACCAGGAGAATATCATGCTTGCTACAGAATCTGCGCAGCAGCTGCACAAAGCCTTTCGGCATGAGCTGGACCCAGCCGCCCTGGGATGTTTCCGTCATGATCGCGGCAATTTCATCAAAATTTACATTTTTCTCCTGGAGATACGCAGCAAAGTGGTCAAAGCAGTTCTGGTCGCTGTAATCGCTGCGGGAGGTATCCGCCCAGTCGTATTTAAACGCATTGGGGAACGGGACCTGCACAAAGTTCGGATCCAGCTGTCCGATCCAGGTCTTTGCGGAGGGCGTGCCGCCCGCCTGCTGCGAGCCCATGGTGCGTCCGTGAAAGCAGTCGTCAAAGGTGACGATTTTCACCTTTCTGCTGTTCTTGCTGATGCCGTAAGTCCTCGCCAGCTTGATGGCGCACTCCGTGCTCTCCGCACCGGTGCTCAGTAAAAACACGCGGTTTTCCGGGATCGGAACGATCTCAGAGATTTTTTTGACCAAACGCGCTCTCTGCTCATTGGGAAACAGGTACGTGTGCATCAGACCATGCGCGATCAGATCGCCGGCGGCTTTCTGTACATCTGGGTTGCAGTGGCCCGCGTTGGCGACGACAACGCCGGAAGAAAAGTCGATCCAGCGGTTGCCCCATCTGTCGGATACCGTGTAACCCACCGCCTTGTCCCAGATCACCGGCGGCTGGCCGGTCATGGACACCGGCTCATAACGGCGCATCTCCTCCAAAATCGCTGCTGCTTCCGGATGGGGGAGCTGCGTCTGAATGGTGCGGTACTTCGTTTGTATTTTTTCTACATTCTGTGGTTCAAGCGAAAAAGTTGCCATAATAATCCTCCTGCCGCCTTTGTGCTGTCATTTTATTTTGCGCCCAGATACGCAGATTTCACGTCTTCGTTGTTCAGCAGATCTGCACTGCTGCCGCTGATTGTAATTTCGCCGTTTTTCAAAACATATGCGCGATTTGCCGTATTGAGTGCCAGCTTGGAATTCTGTTCCACCAGAAGGATGGTCGCGCCTTCGTTTTTGATGACCTTGATGGCTTCATAAACCTCCTTTACGATCAGCGGAGCCAAACCCAGGGATGGCTCATCGAACAGAATGATCTTCGGCTTGGCAACCAGAGCTCTGCCGATGGCCAGCATCTGCTGCTCGCCGCCGGAGAGTGTGCCCGCCAGCTGTGTCTGCCGCTCTTCCAGGCGCGGAAAGCGCCGGTATACCGCTGCGATGTCTTCCGCGACGCCCTTCGCGTCCTTGCGGAGGTACGCGCCAGCCGCGAGATTCTCCGCAACCGTGAGTTTCTTGAAAACATGGCGTCCCTCAAACACATGCGCAATTCCCAGCGCCGCGATCCTATTGGCAGCCAGTCCCTGAATCGGCGTGCCGTTGAACAAAATCTCATTCTGCATACCCTTCACCGGAATCAAGCCGCTGATGGCACGAAGCGTCGTCGTCTTTCCGGCGCCGTTGGAGCCGATCAGCGCTACGGTCTCTCCCTGTTCCACATACATGGAAATACCCTTGAGAACATGAATGGCGCCGTATGAATAGTGAAAATTCTTTAATTCTAGCATCGGTGTCATTTTATTCACCCCCCAAGTACGCTTCAATCACGTCAGGATTGCTGTAGATCTCATCCGGCGTGCCGCCTGCGAGTAGCTTCCCGTAGTTCAGCACATAGATATAATCGCTGATATTCATCACCAGATCCATATCATGCTCCACGATCAAAACGGACAGATCCCACCGCTGCATGATGCGCTTGATGGTCGTATCGAGGTCGCTCTTCTCCTTGCTGTTCATGCCGGCCGCGGGCTCGTCCAGGAGCAGGAGCTTGGGGCTGCTCGCCAGTGCACGCGCAATCTCGATCATGCGCTGTTGCCCATAGGGAAGGCTGCCGGCCGGTACATACGCAACCTCTTCCAAATCCAGGAACCGCAGCAACTCCAGCGCCCGCTCATACGCTGCTTTCTCCTCCTGGCGGTGCTTCCGGGTGTGAAACAGCGAATCAAAAAAGCCAGCCTTCAGGTCCGCGTGCATCGCGACAATCAAATTGTCAATGACGTTCATATCCGCAAACAAATTGATGATCTGATACGTCCGTGACAGGCCCATATTGTGGATCTTATACGGCTGCAGGCCCTTGATATTCTTGCCGTCCAGCGTAATGTTGCCCTCATTGGGGTTATACACGCCGCTGATGCAGTTGAAGCAGGTGGTCTTGCCCGCGCCGTTGGGTCCAATCAGCGCCACGACCTTTTTGTCTGGAATTTCCAGCGTTACATCATTATTGGCCACAAGCTCGCCAAAACGGAGGGTCATATGCTCAACCTTCAGCATGATTCTCCGCCTCCTTTTTTGATGGCACGTTTGGAGAGATAGTTGGTAATCAAAGCCTTGATTTCACCGACCACGCCTCTGGGCAGGAACAGGATGAAAATAAGCAGCAGAATGCCGTATACCAGAAGCTGATACTGCTCGGCATGGCTGAGGATTTCCTGAATGATCATGATCCCAATCGCACCAACAACCGGCCCCCAGTTGGAACAGATGCCGCCAAAGAGAATCATGATCATATAGATCACCGACTGGGACTGCAGCGCCGTCTCCGGGCTGATATAGCCCACATAGTGGCAATACATGGCGCTGGCAAACGCCGCATAGAAACCGTAGAAGCCAAACGCGTAGACCTTATACTTTCTGACGTTGACGCCCATTCCGTCCGCGGCGTGGGTGTTCTGCTTGATGGCCAGAAACGCGCGCCCGACCCGGGACTTGGCCAGCATGAATTTCAGCGCTACAAAGACCAGGCAGCAAAGGAGTCCAAAGTAATAGAACATGGTCGAGGACTTGAAGCTGATGCCAAAGATCGTAAGCGGGTCTGTGAAAGCGCCGATAAAATCACCGGTGATTCCACCGGGGGAACGTGTGATCAGCTGGTAAACCACATTGTTAAAGGAAATGGTCGCCAAGGACAGGAACGCAAAGCGCAGCTTGGAAACCGGAAAGGCCAGAATCATGGCGATCAGGCAGGACAGAACTGCTGCCATAATCATGGAGAAAAACACCGGAACACCTATGTAGTTATGAATCAGCAGCGAACCATAGCCGCCAATCCCATAAAAAGCAGCGGTTGCGAAGGAGATTTGCCCGCTGTAGCCGTACAACACGTCCAGGCCGGTTGCCGCGATGACATACATCTGCGTGAAGCACAGCAACGTCATCACATAGGGCGTACCGCTGAAAATGAGCGGAAGTGTCAACAGAAGCAGGGAGAAAAGGGCCGGCGCCACAATTTTCTTTTTGCCGCCTTGTTTTAAAGAATTCATGCTTTTCTCCTTTCCATCAGTCCTGAACGGCTTCCACGTTCAGAATGCCACGCGGACGGATAAACAGCACGATCAGCACCGCGACGTAGGCGATAATCTGTTTCAGCGAGGAAGAGATATAGCCCGCCGCAAACGTCTCCAGGGCGGAGAGCACACCGCCGCCGATCATAGCGCCGTACATATCGCCGTAGCCGCCGATGACGGCACTGGCAAAGCCCTTCGCGGACATGGAGGTGCCGATAGTCGTGGTAACGCCATAGAGCGGACCGACCAGAATGCCGGCCAAACCAGCGACGCTTGTGGAGATCGCCCAGGTGATTCTCGTGGTGGAATCCACATTGATTCCGCAGCTCTTGGCGGCGTCCTGATCCATTGCCGCCGCGCGCATGGCGATACCGAAGGAGGTTTTCGTCATAAAAATATGCAGCGCGATCATGCAGACCACAGCGACGCCGATGCAAAGCAGTGACTCCGTTTGGTAAATCACGCCGCCCAGCTTGACCGTCGGCACAGACAGGAATGACTTCAGCCGCAGCGGCGTGCCACCCCAGATTACAAGCTCCACGCTTTGAACAATATAGGAGATAGCAACTGTCGCGAGGATCAGCGCGGAGGTTGACACCTTTCTTTTAAAGATTGGCCGGATTACAAATTTTTCCAGCATGCAGCCGATCAGGAAGGTGCAGATGACCGTGCAGATCAAAGTAAGCCAAATCGGAAGATCCAGTAAATTGTAGAAGGTATAGCCCAAAAAGCCGCCCAGACACATCAGGTCGCCTTGGGACAGATTCATAATGCCGGACGCCCTGTAGATCATACTGTAGCCAATGGCAATCAGTCCGTAAATACTGCCAGTCAGCAGGGCGGCAATCAGAAGTTGAATAAACATTTGCACACCTCTCGATCCGAAATGTGGATTTGGTCACGCATCGTCAACATCTTTTGCGTTGATCCTGCGCAATACAGCGATGATCCGTACGATGCGTGCGTCAGTGTCAAAGTACGCCGCTCCGTAATAGAATGCCGGGAATGCTTTGCGGTATAGGGGGAGCCCCTATACCGCAAAGACATTTTACGAATTGATGCACGCTTTTAGGGAATCAATATTCGTTTCCGGTCGCTTCCTTGTACGCGTCGTAGCCGCCATCAGCCATCCAGGTCGCCCAATCCACATTTTTGCCGTCAACATAGACAAAGCGGCGGACATTGTGGTACGGCTCACCGTCATTATTGGAATAGTCCATCGGGCCGCCCAGACCTTCGATCTGGATCTGCGGAACCACCGCCAGCATGGCGTCGCCGTCATTGGAGCCGGCCAGCTTGCTGGCTTCCCAAATCACCATTGCGGAGTCCCATGCGCGGTACGCGATCTCCGTGGAAGGCAGCTCGCCATAGGCCGCCACATAGTTCTCCAGGAACTCCCGCATATTCGGGATGTCGCAGTCGTCAATGCTGGCGTAGGTGACATAGGGGTTGGCGAAAAAGATGTAGTTGGAGTTCTCCTCGCCGGCGATGTCAACCGCCGCCGCATAATAGGATTCCTTGTCAAAGAACGTGCCGGTATAACCGAACTGACGCATCTGCTTGACAAAGTAGCCGATGTCATTGCCGCTCATGCTGATGAACACCGCCTGCGGCCCGGCGTTGATGATCCGGGTGCACTGGGAAGTCATATCTGTATCTTCCACTTCACACGATTCCGTTATAATGATGTCGATGCCCTCTTCTTCACAGATGGAGACGACGGTGTCCTTGAAGCTGACTGAGGCCTCTGACTGGTCATGCATCATAGCGATCTTGGTCAGGCCCATTTCCTTCATCATTTCCACCGCGTTGGGTGCGACGAAGTCGTAGTTCACGCTGCTGCGGATCAGATACTCCCAGCCCTGCTGCATCCAAGTCGCAGAGGTGCCCATGCCCACGGTAAAGACCTTCGCGTCGTTGTAAACATTGCCAGAGGCAAGCACCTCCGAGGAAACCTGCGAGGCGATGACCGCGTTGCACTTCTCGTTCTGCGTCAGCTTCTGCGCGCTCTTGACAGCCTCTTCCGTGGAACCCTTAGAGTCGTAAAGGGTCGCCTTTACACCCTTCGCGCCATTAAAGCCGCCGTTGGCGTTGATGTATTCCAGCGCCATGTCCAGGCCGTTGATCGCCTCAAGGCCATACTGCGCGGTTGCGCCGCTGTAGCTGACGGAGATGCCAATGACAAACTCGTCGCCATTTCCATCGGCCGAACCCGTATCACCAGGCTCCTGATCGTCATGACTGCCGTTATCAGCGTTGGGGGGCGTTGTGTCGGACGGTGTCGGATTGCTGGCCGCAGGCTCGTCGGTTGTTCCGGATTCTGCGCAGCCGAACAGGGAGCACATCATCGCCAGAATGACAAGGAGGACAGCAATTCTTCTCATGGACGATTTCATTTTACCACCTCAGTTATTCATTTTGATTTCGCCAAGAAATCTGATATCTGTTATAACAGATATGCGTAAGAAAACAATTTGTCATGTTATACTAATTTCAAAAGAATATTTTGTTTATCTAAACAAAAACGAGTATTTTGCGTGAATAAGGACAAATTATCTTTCTTTTGGCATTGACTTTCTTGGTGGATTTATTTATGATAATGTAAACTGCTCATCTGATATTTCAGATTACAGAGCAAAGGACACCATGTTTTACAATGGGACAACAGCAATAGGGAGTGAATGATATGTCCAAAATACCCACCTTCACAGCAGCGGATTTTCAGAACATGCGTGCTGACCTTCGCGACTTTCTCTTTCGTCTGACCGAGATTCCTTCCGTCGCCAGCGACGAAAGCGCCGCCTGCGAATATACATACCAGGAATTCGGGAAGCTGTCCGGTGTGATCGTCGAAAAGCAGTTTTTAGACAATTCTATCATGGACGATCCGTACTGGTGCACCGGCCCCTATTTTGCCAATGATTACACCGGCCATTTCAATGTGATCGTGACCTGGAAAGGAAGCGGTGAACAGCCGCCCATCTATGCCAACGCACACATCGACACGATCATGGCCTGCGGCCCGAACCTGATGCCGCCGCATATCGGTGAGGACAACGACACCATTTACGGACTCGGCGTTCATGACGACAAGGGCCATGTGGCCGTTATCTACGCGCTGTTCAAATACATGAGCGAGCACAATGTACAGCTGCCCTTTGACGTCATCGGCCATCTGGTGGTGGAAGAGGAAATTGGCGGCAACGGTTCACTTTGGGCGGTGCGCCATACCACCGAAAAGGGCCAGTGCGCCCTGATGCTTGATGGCAATGACGGTGTTCTGATGCACCAATGCCGCGGCAGCTTTTGGCCGCGCATCACCTGTACCGGCGTTTCCTGCCATCCCGGCGACCGCAAAAGCTCCCAGTTTGCCAGTGCTTATGACTTCCTGAAAAAGGCAATTGCGGATGTGGAGGCGGCGCATGCGGAATACTGCGCGTGGCTGAAGGAGCATCCGGTCAAATACTTTGAGGACGAGGTGCCGCCGCTGAACATCGGCATGATCCACGCCGGCAACTGGCCCTCTACCCTTCCCACCGAGGCGTTCACCCAAATGGTCTACGGTGTATTTCCCTCCTCGTCGGATGCCAGCGCTATCGAACGCAGGCGTGTGGAGGATGCCCTGGCGGCGGACCCCGATCTTGCCGGCCATTATAAGGTGGAATTTGTATTTGACGTGATGTCCGGCGGTGTGGAAGCCGACGATCCCCTGGTGATCGACTTCCAGAAGGCGATGATTGACGCCGGCCTGCCCGGCACCGTCGGCGTGTTCAACGCCGCCTGCGATATTGGCTTCTACAGCCATATCCTTGGCATTCCGGCCATCAACTGCGGCGTTGGCGCAAAAAATGCACATTCCATCCATGAGTCGATTCAGGTTTCCGATGTCTTGAAACTGGCGCACGCCATCATGAATTTCCTGAAGGACCGTGCCGGGCAGTGAGGCGCTGTCCGAAATTTTGGATTGTGAGGAATTATTATGCAGCATGAGGTATTTTACTTGTCTGAGGACCAAAGCGTTTCCTTGACCTCCTACCGTTACACACGCTCCCAGGTCCTCCGAAACTTGAATGAAGAGTGGGAGCCTGCACGCCGGCCTGCCGTGATTGTGTGTCCCGGCGGCGCCTACACCTATCTGGCGGACCGGGAGGGCGAGCCTGTTGCCCTGTCCTTTATGCAGCAGGGGTTCAACGCCTTTGTGCTTCACTATTCCGTCGGTGATTCGTCCGCATATCCCGGCCCGCTGGAGGAGATTTCCAAAGCGATCTGGTTTATTCGGAGCCGCGCCGATGAATGGAAGATCCATCCGGATCAAATCACAGTGTGCGGCTTCTCCGCCGGCGGACATCTCTGCTCCCTGATCGGCACGCAGTGGAATACCCCGGGCCTGTGTGAACAGCTGGGCATCCCCGCCAAGGGAAACAAGCCCAATGCGATGGTCCTGTGCTATGCGACCACCGGTGAGAGCAGCGTTTCCGCGCCTGATACTCCCCATGCCACAAAGAGCGTCGGCAAAGTCGCATGCAGCGTCGGCGCCATGCTCCGCGAACCCATTTGTCCGGAGGCGGTCACGGTCAACTACATCAGTGAGAGTACCGCGCCGGCCTTCATCTGGCAGGGCCGGGAGGACTTTCTGAACGTTCTGGAAAACGTCCGCTTCGCGGAAAAGCTGTACACCGCCGGCGTGCCGTTTGAGCTGCATATTTTTGGAAATGGTTCCCACGGAATGGCAATGTGTACGCCGCAGACGTCGTATTTTGAAGAAAAATATCCGGTCAATATGGCGCAGTGGTTCCCGCTGTGCGTCAATTGGCTCAAGGATCTATATCAGTATTGAGTTTTTCAGAAGGCCAGAAGCTGCGGCCGTCAGCTCCTGAGCTTCTCATGTATGCTCAAATCGTAGACGGAGGTTTCCCATGATCAATTTGAAAACAAACTGTAAATACGCCGTCGCCTGCCCGACCAGCATGGGTCTGCGCATCACGCCGGTGGACCGGATGGCGGTGCAGAACAGCAATATGTTTTATCTGCAGGCCACCAGCGCGGAATCCAATGTTTTGAATATCGCCTCTTCCCTTGGCCGGGAATGCCTGGTTTTGACCAAATTTGTAGAGGGCAGCCCGCTGGCGGACCTCATCAAGCGCCAGCTGCGCGCGCGCAACATCCGCTTTGAGGGCCTGGAGGTCCCGCAGGGCGGCCCCTGGGGCTATCGCCATCAGTTCAATATCGCAGACTCCGGCTTTGGACTCCACGCTGCCAGAGTCTGGAACGACCGCGCCGGCGAGGTTGGCCGCACGCTTTCCATGCAGGATTTTGAAATTGATCGGATTTTCGGCGCGGAGGGCATTGCCATCCTGCATATTTCCGGCCTGATCGCCGCGATGAGTGAGGACACCACAAAGTGCTGCTTGGCGCTGGCCAGAGCCGCCAAGAAATACGGCACCCTGGTATCCTTTGATCTCAATTACCGCGCCACGTTCTGGAAGGGCCGCGAAGCTGAGCTCTCTAACGCGTTTCACGAGATCGCAGCCTGCGCCGACATTCTTGTGGGCAATGAGGAGGACTTCCAGCTCTGTCTCGGCTTTCAAGGCCCTGAGACCGGCGGTAAGGGGCTGAGCGAAAAGATCGACAGCTTCCAAGCCATGATCACGCAGGTGAAGGACAAATATTCCAACGCCAAGGTCTTTGCGACGACCCTCCGAGAGGTCATATCCGCAAACCTCAACAACTGGGGCGCCATTATGCTGGCAGATGGCCAGTGGTTTGTAGAGGAGCCGCGCCCCATCGATATTCTCGACCGCATTGGCGGCGGAGACGGATTCACCGGCGGTCTGCTCTACGGGATTCTGCAGGGCTGGGAGCCGGAAAAGTGGCTGCAATTCGGCTGGGCCACCGGCGTGCTGGCCGCCTCCAGCCTGAATGATTTTGCCGAGCCTGCCGACGAAAAACAGGTCTGGGCCATCTACGCCGGCAACGCCAGAGTGCAGAGATAAGGGGGCGTCAAACATGAAAAAAGCGGAGATCGGTCTCGTCGGCCTGGCTGTTATGGGCGAGAACCTGGTCATGAATATGGAGTCCAAGGGCTTTACCGTGGCGGTCTTTAATCGCACCGCCGAGAGGGTCGAGAAGTTTGTCAGCGGCAGGGCCGCAGGCAAGCATGTAATCGGCTGCTGCAGCCTGGAAGATCTGGTGGCAAACCTGGAGAAGCCCAGAAAGGTATTCCTGATGGTCAAGGCCGGACAGGCTGTGGACGGCATGATCGAGCAGCTGCTCCCCCTGCTGGAGAACGGTGACATCATCATCGACGGCGGCAACTCCCATTTCCCGGACACCATCCGCAGAACCCAGTATGTGGAGTCCCGCGGCAAGCTCTATGTGGGCACCGGTGTCTCCGGCGGCGAGGAGGGCGCGCTGAAGGGTCCCAGCATGATGCCCGGCGGCAGTCCTGCGGCGTGGCCCTATGTAAAGCCGATTTTCCAGAAGATCTGCGCCAAAGTAGAGGACGGATCCGCCTGCTGTGACTGGGTCGGGGAAAACGGCGCGGGTCATTTTGTCAAGATGGTCCACAATGGTATTGAATACGGTGATATGCAGCTGATCTGCGAGGCCTACCAGCTGATGCGCGACCTGCTGGGCCTGTCCGACGGCGAGATGCACCAGGTATTTAAAGAGTGGAATGAAACGGAGCTCGACTCCTATCTGATCGAGATTACACGCGACATTCTGGCCTATCAGGATACGGACGGCACGCCAATGGTCGAAAAAATCCTCGACACAGCCGGACAGAAGGGGACCGGCAAGTGGACCGGCATTGCCGCTCTGAACGAGGGCGTGCCGCTGACGCTGATCGGTGAGGCCGTGTTTGCGCGCTGCCTTTCTGCCATGAAGGACAACCGCGTGGAAGCCGCAAGGGCGTACCAACGGGTCATTCCTGCGTTTGACGGAAACAAGGCGGAGATGATTGAGGCCATTCGTCAGGCGCTCTACGCCTCCAAGATCATCTCTTATGCGCAAGGCTACACGCTTATGCGTACCGCGGCCAAGACCTATGGCTGGAACCTCAACTATGGCGGGATCGCCCTGATGTGGCGCGGCGGCTGTATCATCCGCAGCGTGTTCCTTGGAAAAATCAAAGACGCCTATGATCGCAACCCTAATCTGAACAATCTGCTGCTGGACCCGTATTTCAGGGAAACCATTGCAAAGCTGATTCCCGCCTGGCGCAAGGCTGCGGCCGCTGCCATGCAGTACGGGATTCCGGCGCCCGCCATGACCTCGGCCCTCTCCTATTTTGACGGCTATACCACCGAGCGCCTTCCGGCCAACCTGCTGCAGGCCCAGCGCGATTACTTTGGCGCGCATACCTATGAGCGGTTGGACCGGCCCCGCGGGGAATTCTTCCATACCAATTGGACCGGACGCGGCGGCGATACCGCAGCAGGCGCCTACAATGCCTGATATCAAAATCATTGCCCTTGATCTGGATGGAACCCTGCTCAGCTCAGACAAAAAATTGCCGCCGGGAAATCTGGCGGCTCTGCAAAGAGCCGCCAGAGCAGGCATGGAAATTGTGCCGTCCACCGGGCGCTTCTACGGCGGTATGCCGGAAGTCATACGGCGTTTGCCGTTTGTGCGCTTCGCGATCACGGTCAACGGCGCGGCGGTGTACGATGTGAAAAACGCCATAAATATCGCGTCCGCCAATATTCCCATACAGCGCGCGGTGGAAATCATGTCATATCTCGATACGCTGCCGGTCATTTACGATTGCTATATGGACAACAGCGGCTGGATGACCCGGGCACATTGGGAACAGGCGGAGGTGTTCGCGCCGGATGCGCACTATCTCAAGATGATCCGGGAGCTGCGAACACCCGTCCCTGATCTGAAGGCGTATCTGTTGGAAACGGGCCGCAATGTGCAAAAAATCCAGCTCTTTGCCAACGATTTGTCTCTGCGCCAGGCGCTTCTTGCCTCCCTTCCAAAGCGCTATCCCCAGGCGGCGATTTCCACATCGGTGGTCAATAACATTGAGATCAACGACCTGCACGCCAATAAAGGGGAGGCCCTCGGGCAGCTGGCCGCCTATCTTGGCTGCGATATCACCCGGACAATGGCTTTTGGCGATGGGCTGAACGATCTGAGTCTGATCCAAAGCGCCGGCATCGGCGTCGCGATGGCAAACGCCTGTCCGGAGGTCCTGGCTGCAGCCGGCTATATCACGACTGACTGCGACCACGACGGGATCGCCGAGGGCCTCCAACGCTTTTGCGCACGCATCTCCTGTCGTGACGAAGCACGCCAGACCATCATGGAAAGACGGTATCTGATATGAAAAATATCTTCAAAATTTCCGATTCTCCCGACGGCCTTTCTTCCGAGGAGATCCGGCAGGCGCTTCTTAAAAGTCTTTCGGGCCGCTCCCTGAAGAAAGTACTCATTCTGCCGCCGGATTTCACCAGATTTCATTCCAATGCGGGCCTGATTACCAACCTCTGCTATCACGCGCTGACCGCGGCGGGGGCAGAGGTGGATATCATGCCGGCCTTGGGCACCCACGTCGCTGTTTCACCGGAGCAGTGGCAGGTCATGTTCGGCGACATCCCCTACGAAAAAATGCTGGTACACGACTGGCGCAACGATGTGATGCGCCTTGGCGAGGTGCCTGCCGCTTACCTGGAGGAGATCACCGAGGGTCTCTGGCACGAGCCCGTCAGCGTAGAAATCAACCGGCGGGTCATGGACGAAGCGTATGACCTGATTATCTCCCCCGGCCAGGTCGTGCCCCATGAAGTAATTGGCATGTCCAACCATGCCAAAAACCTGTTCGTCGGAGTCGGCGGCAGCGATATGATCAACAAGTCGCATATGGTTGGCGCCGTCTATGGCATGGAGCGGATGATGGGCAGGGATCACACGCCAGTCCGCAAGCTTTTCGACTATGGCATGGAGCGCTTTTTGTCAAAACGTCCGATCCTGTTTGTCCTGACCGTCACAACCGCGCCTGGCGGCGCCATCAGGACACACGGGCTGTTCATCGGCGAGGGCCGGGCGTGTCTGACTGAGGCGGTAAAACTGGCACAGAAGAAAAACATTGACTTCGTGGAGCATGGTCTCAAAAAATGCGTTGTCTATCTCGATCCCAGTGAGTTTCAGAGCACCTGGCTTGGCAACAAGGCTGTATATCGCACCCGCATGGCCATGGCCGACGGCGGCGAACTGATCATCCTGGCGCCCGGTGTGGAACGCTTCGGCGAAGACACACTGGTGGATGACCTGATCCGCAAATACGGCTATCACGGCCGGCTTCACACGCTGGACGTGTTCCAGCGGCCGGAGAGCGGGGACCTTCGCGGAAACATGGGCGCCGCGGCGCATCTGATCCACGGCTCCAGTGACGGCCGGTTCACCATCACTTATGCGGTCAGGGATATCTCTCAGGAAGAAATCACGTCTGTTGGCTTTATACCGGCCAGCTATGACGAGTTGGCAAAAAAATACGATCCGTCAAAACTTCAGTACGGTTATAACACCGTGGACGGCGAGGAAGTCTATTACATTCCCAACCCCGCGCTTGGCCTATGGATCAACCGGGAAAAGTTCTGAAAAATTTGCAGTCCACCCATTCGCGTTTCCCCCTATATAAGAACCTGTATTCATAACCGGACGCGGCTGGCAGGGCGGCTAAGGCCCCAGCCTGACGGTTGTGAATACAGGTTCTCAGCTCGACCGGAGCCCACGGCAGCCAGGCGTGCTTTTCTTGTACTCACGCCCAAGCGACAGTGGAAGGGGAATGGACCTGACGAGACTTCCAATGGACTGCGATGCCCTCCACAATGCCGCCAAATACGCTGACCATCGGGTCCAGCGGCTTTTTTATACCTCCGGCGCGCAGAGCGCTTCCACCGCTGCAGCCATCTGCTGCCAGGCCTCCAGACGCTGGCACAGAGCCGTCCGGCCCGCTGCGCTCAGGCGGTAGTATTTCCGCGTCGGTCCGCCGCTGCCGCTGCGGTGCTCGCACTCCAGAGACCCCTCCGCCCGGAGGCGGCGGAGAATTGCGTAAACCGTGCTCTCCTGCACCTCCGGAAAGCGGGCGCGAACCTCCCGGGCGACCTCGTAGCCGTAGCGCTGCCGGCCGGACAGCGTCCCCAGGACGCACAGCTCAAGCACGCCCTTCTTCATCTGCCCGTCCACGGTCCGCCTCCTTCCCTGCCAGCCGCCGCAGGATGCACCACAGTACCAGCGACGCGCTCCACCCCGCTGCGAAGGGCAGGAGGCTCGGCACAGCCTGCCGGACCTCCGGGGACATGTCGTGGAGCAGGTAGTATGCCCCGCGCAGCAGCGTCCACAGCGCCAGGGCCTGGGCCTGGAGGCAGACGTAGTAGACCGAGCGCCGGATGGCCCGCACCGCCGCCAGCACGAATACGATCAGCACTGCCCCCTGCGCCAGCGCCAGGGCGAGGTTGGCCACCGCCCCGGCCAGGTAGGGCGGCACGCCGGTGAGCAGCGTCCCGCCGGTGAGCAGCAGCCACAGCTGTACGATGAGGACCGCCGCCAACGCGCCGCCCAGGGCCGTCACCGGCGTCCGCCGGCCCGCGGCCTGGGGAGAAACCGCCGCCGCCACGCGGCCACCCAGCAGCGCCCACATGGCAAAGGGCACGCCCGCCGCCAGCGCCGTCATGGCCCAAATTTTCTGGGCCATGGTCCCGGCCCGGCCGAACAGGGCCAGCGCCGCGATCAGCAGCGCCGCCGCACCCGCCGCGGCCATCGCCCGCCACGCCGGACGCCGCCGCAGGCGGCTCTGCCGCAGATCCCGCCCGAATTCCTCCGGCGACTCCCGGTAGCAGCGCCCGTCAGGGTTCTCCAGGTACTCTGCGTAGTCCTCCACCGCGTCCGCCAGATCCTCGCGGTCCAGCCAGAATGCCAGGTACACCGCCAGGCCGTACAGCCGTCCATCCGGCTTTGCCATGTCCATCCCTCCAACTACTGTTTTATAATCAGTAGTGACAGTATACCAGCGCGCCGCCCCTTTGTCAAGGCGCGTCTGGCGCTTGACACGGTATGAAAAATATGATATATATAATTTATAATCTTTTACGCACAAGGAGGCGCGGACAATGCCCGAGGGGAAGCATATTTTCGGCGTGGTCAAGGTAGGCGAGCGGGGGCAGATTGTGATCCCCAAGAAGGCCCGGGAGATCTTCGGCATCCATGCCGGGGACGAGCTGCTGGTGCTGGGGGACGAGGCCCAGGGGCTGGCGTTGGCAAAGAACGAGAAATTTTTGAACATGGTGGAGCAGATTTTCGCCGCCTCCGACACGCCGGAGGACGCCATGCACTTCGCCGAGGCCGTCCGGCGGGCCCAGAAGCCGGAGGAGCAGCCGTGAGCGCGGCGGTGGAGCTGCGCGGTCTGACCCGACGTTTCGGGAGCCGCGTGGCGGTAGACGATCTTACCCTGACCGTGGAGCAGGGGGAGATCCTGGCGCTGCTGGGCCAGAACGGCGCGGGCAAGACCACCACTCTCCGGATGCTCAGCTGCCTGCTGCGTCCCACGGCGGGGGACGCGCGGCTCTGCGGCCACAGCGTCACCGGCGCGCCGGCGCAGGTCAAGGCGGTCATCAACGTCTCGCCCCAGGAGACCGCCGTGGCTCCGCGGCTGTCGGTGCGGGAGAATCTGGAGCTGATGGCCCGCCTCTACGGCGCGGACCGGCGGGCCGCCCGGTCGCGCGCGGCGGCGCAGATGGAGCGCTTTGCCCTGACGGACCGGGCGGGGGACCGGGCCGGGAAGCTCTCGGGGGGCCTCCAGCGGCGGCTGAGCATCGCCATGGCCCTGATCTCCCAGCCGCGGGTGCTGTTTCTGGATGAGCCGAGCCTGGGCATGGACGTGCGGGCGCGGCGGGAGCTCTGGCGGCACGTCGAGGCCCTGCGGGGGACGGTGACGGTGCTGCTGACCACCCACTATTTAGAAGAGGCCGAGCAGCTGGCTGACCGCGTGGCCATTCTGGACGAAGGCCGCCTCCGGGCCCTGGGGACGGCAGCGGAATTGAAGGCCCGGACGGGCCTCGACAGCCTGGAGGCCGTGTTCCTGGCACTGACGAAGGAGGCGGAGGCATGAGGGCGATGGCGTTCGGCACGCGGTGCCGCAGGGAGCTGCTGCGGGACCCGGTGAGCCTTTTCTTCAGCGTGGGCCTGCCGGTGGCGCTGCTGGCCATGATGCACCTGATCCAGCGGAGCATCGGGGATGGCCCGGCGATCTTTGATCTGCCGCGGTTCACGCCGGGCATCGCCCTGTTCAGCCTGGCATTTCTCAGCATGTTCGCGGCCATGCTGCTGGCGGGCGACCGGGACAGCGCGTACCTGACGCGGCTGTACGCCTCGCCCATGCAGGCGGCGGACTTCCTGGCGGGCTACTGCCTGCCGCTGCTGCCGCTGGGGCTGGCCCAGGGGGCGGTGTGCTTCCTGGCGGCGTTCTGCCTGGGGCTGCGGGACGCGGCGGGGGCGCTCCGGTGCCTGCTGGCCATGGTCCCGGTGATCCTCCTGTTTATAGCCCTGGGGCTGCTGCTGGGCAGCATCCTGCGTGGGCGGCAGGTGGGGGCGATTGCCTCCATCCTGGTGCAGGTCGTGGCGCTGAGCAGCGGCATGTGGTTCGACCTGGAGCTGATCGGCGGCGGCTTCCGCACGGTCTGCCGCCTGCTGCCCTTCGCCCGCGCTCTGGAGCTGATACAGCGCGCCATGGCCGGCAGCGCCGCCGGCGCGGCGGAGAATCTGGCGTGGGTGCTGGGCTACGCGGCGGCGATTTCGGCGGCGGCGGTGCTGCTGTTCCGGCGGCAGATGCGAGGTTAGCGCTGTGGAGCGGATGGCTGCGCCACAGATCAAAATACGGCGGCCCCATCGGGGCCGCCGCTTGCTTATGCTTCCATGACGTGCCGGCAGTAGCGGACCGCGCCGCACTGGGGGCAGCGCAGCTTCCGCTTCCGGAATGTATGAGGGGCCATGATATAGGCCCGCAGCTCCGGGACAAAGCGTGCATGGCAGGCCGGGCACTCGAAGGCACCCGCCTCCCGGTCCAATACACAGGCTATGGCGATGCCGCCCGCCGCGACCACCAGCCCCACAGCGATCAGCAGGCACCGCTGCCAGGCTGCCAGCGCCGCCGCACCCGCCACAACCACCAGCGGCACCGCCGCCAGAATCGTCAGCGCCGCCACCGCCACGGACAGCAGCAGCTTCTTCCGGTTCTCCTGGGCCTGACGCACCAGATCCACCATATTATCCTCCGCCTTTCCCCGATACTCCTGATCGGATACGCGGCCCCCGTCAGCAGCTCATTGACGCTCACCTCCAGCGCCTGGCACAGCGGCAGCAGCAGCGACACCTCCGGGAACCCATTGCCGCATTCCCACTTGGACACCGTCTTATCGCTGATGCCCAGCGCCTCGGCCAGCTGCCGCTGGGTGCGGCCCTGGCGCTTGCGTTCGGCGGCGATGAAGCGTCCGGTTTTGATCTGATCCATGTGTTCCTCCCTTCGGCTTTACCATAGACCAAGCCGCGGCAAATGTCCACCCACGATGCGCAGAATCGGACTCTCCGCTCAGGAGATATCGGTCAGGCAGTCCTTCAGCTCGCGGACGGTGCGGTCAAACCGGGCCTGCTGTGCCGCGCTCAGCGGCAGCTCCACGATCTTTTCCACGCCGCCGGGACCCAGGATGGCCGGGACGCCCACATAGACGTCCCGGTGGCCATACTCGCCGTGGAGCATGGCCGAAACCGGAATGGGCCTGCGGTCGCCGGTGAGGATGCGCCGCACGATCTCCGCCGCCGCCGCGGCGATGCCGAACACCGGCGCGCCCTTCACCTCTGAGAGATTATAGGAGACCTCGGCAATGGTGTTGCAAAGGGCGTCCCGGTCCAGGGAGCGCCCCGTCCGCGCCGCCAGCGCCGCCTCCAGAGGCTGCCCGTCCGCCGCGGCCTGCTCCCAGGGGATCACCGGCTCGCCGCCGTGCTGCCCCAGAACCCAGGCGTCCACCTGCGCCGGGGCCAGATCCAGCGTCTGGGCCAGGGCCGCGCGCAGCCGCGCCGTGTCCAGCGCCGTCCCCGCCCCCAGCACCCGGCTGTCGGGCAGGTCCGAGAGCTGCTGCGCCAGCCACGTCATCAGGTCCACCGGGTCCGTGACCACCAGGAGCACCCCCGCGAAGTCCGTGGCCATGATGGAGGGCACAATGCGTCCGATCACGGCGGCGGCATGGTCGAGCATCTCCAGCCGGGGCGTATTGGGCGGGAACTGGGCGCAGACGGACAGGACGCACACGTCCGCGTCGGCGCAGTCGTAGTAGGACCCGCCGCGCACCCGCACCCGGCGACCGGTATAGCCCAGGGCGTGCTGCAAATCAGCGGCCTCGGCCCGGGCCTTGGCCTGGTCCAGGTCGGCGAGGACCAGCTCACCGCACAGTCCCTCCGACGCCAGCTGCCAGGCCAGCGCCGCGCCTACCCTTCCCACGCCGAGGATGGCGGCCTTTGCCATAGTGGGCACCTCCGTTCCGGCCCGCGCGCCGCGGACCGCGTCTATTTTTGCGCGCCTACAGCGCCGCCACAGTCTTTCCCGCGCAGCGGATCAGCTCCTGCACCACAGGCTTTGTCTCCTTCTTGCTCCGCACGATGATGCCCAGCTCCCGGTGCGCCCGTGGCTCGATGGGCAGGACGCGCACGGTCTGCGGGCGGCCCTCCATGATGAGCTCCGTCATGATGCTCACCCCCAAACCGTGGGCCACCATGGAGATCACCACCGGATCGTCCACCGTGGTGGTGCGGATGCGGGGATGGACGCGGTGCCGCCGGAACATGGGCATAATATCCCGGGTGAAGCCCAGGGCCGGCATCAGAAACTCCCGCCCCTCGAACTCGCTCACCGGGAAAGCCGACCACCAGTCGTACTTCCCGTCCTGGGGCAGGATCGCCACCAGCCGGTCGTGCTTGAGGGGATAGAACTCCGCCCGCAGGTCGTCCTGCCGGCTGACGAAGGCCAGGTCCAGTGCGCCGCTGCGCACGGTGGCGTAAAGGTCCTCAATGCCGGCCATCTGGACGTCCACGCGGACGTCGGGGCAGATCCCGCGGAAGTTCTGCAAAATGGCGGGGAGCCAGTGGAGCGCCATGCTGGAGTACGCGCCCACCCGAAGGCATTGGTCCTCCTGGCGGCGGATGGCGTCGATCTGGGCCTCCAGGTCCTGCCCGGCCCCCAGGAAGCGGCGGATGGCCGGCTCCAGCTGCGCGCCGCGGGCGGTGAGGCGGGTGCCGTAGTGGCCCCGCTGGAGCAAGGGGAAGCCGGTTTCCTCCTCCAGGGCGTTCATCATGTGGGTCAGGCCCGACTGGGTGTAGCCCAGCTTCTGGGCCGACTTGGTGAACGACCCCAGCTGTGCCGAGGTCAGCAGCGCTTCCCATTTTTTTGTATCCATCCCGGGTTCCTCAACATTTCATCAGACTATGAAAAATTCTCATAGTCCCATTATAGTGCAGCGGCACAGGAAGTGCAAGATAAACTTACGCCCGGGGCGTGTTTTCCCGATTCTACCTGTAATGTTTCCGCAATTTCCGCGTCTATACCGGTGAAGGGCCTTTCAGATCGAATCAACCACAGAACGGAGGCGCTGGACCGTTTCCTCTCGGGGCTTGGCCGGCGGGAGCGCGGCGTTTTCCTGCGGCGCTGCTGCATTGGAGAGACCGCCGCCGAGATCGCGGCAACGTACAGACTATTCTGAGCCGGACGTGGAAGAAGCTCCGGACATTTTTGAGCGAGGAGGGCTATGTGTGATGCGGCCAGAGGAGCTTTCCGAGGCCATGCAGTCCGTTCCTCCCGAATTTTTGGAGGAATCTGAAATGTACAACAGGAAGCGAAGCCTGCCCCGGGCGCTGCTGATCGCAGCGGCGCTGGCGCTCTGCACCGCGGGCGCGGCGGCGGGCGCGTCTTTGGAGACGCGGGACGATACCTGTCAGTGGGATATCGGCAGCCTGGACTATGGGCGGGCATACACCCTGGGCGTGGAACACATCGCCTTTGGGCTGACGCTGCGCCGGGGCCTGGAGCCGGTGTGCCAGTACGCGCCAGTGGAGATTCCCGTCACACCCGCCGGGACGCTGTGTGCGGAGATCGGCGTTCCCCTGCCGCAGGACGGGTATCGCGGGGAGATGCGCGCGGTCGGCGTGCAGGTCCATGCCAGCTATGTGGAGGTGGATTTTGCGTTTTCTCCCTTCCAGGCGGTGGCCGCGCCGGCGGAGCTGGCGGACACGGAGGACATCCGGTACCCGGACGGCCGCGTGGAGAACCCCACGCGCGACGCGCTGGTGGAATACCTGGACAGTCTGAGCCTCCGCGCCGACGCGGCCCTGGCCGACACCGCGCTGCACTACGCCGACGGCAGCAGCAAGCTCATCGCCGCCATGCCGTCCCAGTACACCGGCAGCTGGGTCCACGACCTGGAGGGGACCCTGGAGGCGCTTCGCGCCCAGGATAGCGCGGCCCTCCGCCACGTCACCCGGCAGGCCGTCGATTTGAGCCAGGCGGTCTCCGTGACCATCGGCGGCGTCAGCTGTCCGCTTCGCTGACAGCCTCCCGACCGGACAAACAAGCCGCGGAGGCCGGGGGTTTGCCCCGGCCTCCGTTTTCAGGCTTCGCCAACGCCAGGGAATGGATGAAATGCGGGGGAGCCTGCAAGGTCCTGGCAGGCCTGCTTCTGCGAAAAAAACGAATGCCCGGCGCCTTGCGGGGAGCGTGCCGCCGCGGAAGCCCGGCACCCGCATATGACGTTTTCCTGACAGCCGGGAGCCTGGTGCGTATCCAGACCCGGCTTCGCACTCACGCTTTCTCTTTTGGGATGACAGTGTAAATTCGATCCATTTTATGCGTTCCCTTCCGGTTGGCTTGCAGTGATGCACCAGGGAAGCTCATCATTCCGCGTTCAGATACACCAAAATATCCGCTCAGAGTCGGATAAAGATTCTTATATCCCGAACAGTCCGCGGATATCCCCCTCGTCAATGGTCGGGTCGCTGGTCCGCCCGGCATTTTTCAGCAATAAAGCGGCCCATTTCGATTCCACGCAGTTCAAAAAACAAGGAGGGATTTTCGTCCCGCCGCACCCCGATTCCATAGACGACCGCCGCCACATGCTTACACATCAGTGCCCAGTCGGGGCAGCTGCACGAAAAGCTGATCTCTCTGGAGGCCGGGAACAGGCCGCCCCGCTGGGTGAACAGCTCCTTGAGTTCCTCAGAAAAATCTCCGGCCAGGAGCTTTTCCAGTGTTGCCACCCGCTTTCTGCATGTCTGGAGGATCTCCACCGCTCCTCGGACAGGGGGCTGATGCGGCGCTCCACCTTGTAGGGCGTTTTCCGGGACCCCTGCACCTTAGCCTGATTTCTGCCCTTTGTAATGCTCAGGTCAATGACCGCGCCGGTTTTGACATACCGCTTGCCCCGGCCCAGCCGGCTTTCATAGTCGGCGTATCACTCCCGGTTATTGCACCATGCCCTCCCCCACCAGCTTTTTGCGATATTGCGGCCCTGAATGACCGCCGGCTCCAGGCGCTTGCCCTTCTTCTCCGCACTCACCCGGCTGGCCTCTGATTTCCGCTTCAGCTCCGAGATGGTGGGCTGGCTGTAACATCCATCCCCCCAATAACGGCTCATCACGTTCTCTTCTCATCCGTCCAGCCGCAGTACAGACAGCAGCTCATCGTTGCCCAGCTCGGTCGCCACTTCTCGCCGCCCCGCCCAGCATATTCTCCGCCAGCTCCTTCTTGGCCTGGATCATGGCGTCGATCTTCCCTTCAATGGTCCCGTCGCAGACCAGCTTATGTACTATATTCCGGGTCTGCCCGATGCGGTAGGCCCGGTGGGTGGCCTGATTCTCCACCACCGGTCAAAGTGAAGCACATGGATGGCCTTTGTCAGGTTCAGTCCCGTCCCTCCGGTCTTCAGGGAGAGTACGATAAAGGGGACATCGTCCTCCCCCTGGAAGGCATCTACAATCTCCCCGCACTTTTTACCGCGTACCGCGGTGGAGGACACGGCCTTGGGCGTGGGAAATTTCGCCAGCGGCCCGGTCAGCTCCCGGAACTGGGTAAACACCGGCACCCGCTCCCGCTTATCTCGGATGGTTTCGCACAGCTCTCTCAGAACAGCCAGCTTGCCGCTGTCCTTTTCCTCAAACCCCTGCTGACCCAGGTACTGGTCGGGATGGTTGCAGATCTGCTTGAGCTTTTAGGATTGTGGCCAGCACCAGCCCCTTCCGGCCGATGCCCTCCGCATCCTCCAGCCTGCGCTCCGTATCCGCCACCGCCTGTTTTTGGACAGAGCGACATGCCCCACCATCTCCAGCTTCTCCGGCAGGTCGGCAATAATCCGCTTGTCTGTTTTCAGCCGCCGGAGCAGGAAGGGAGCCACCATGGCCCTCCGGTCGCTCATCCAGACCCTTGCAGAACGTTTTGAAGGCCTGAGAGGAGCCCAGAAGTCCCTTGTTTAAAAAGTCGAACAGAGACCAGAGATTGGTCAAATCGCTCTCCACCGGCCTGCCGGTCATAGCCACGCGCATATGGGCGGACAGCTTTTTCAGCGCCTGTGTCTGTTTGGTCAGGGGGTTCTTAATGGCCTGGGCCCCATCCAGGATGACGCATTCCCAGACGCTGTCCTGCAGCCCCTGGATCTGCGCCGCCATACCGTAGGTGGTCACGGTCAAAAACGCCGGGTGCCTCTCCAGCAGCTCTTCCAGAGCGGCGGAGGACTTGCCGTGGAGGATCAGCAGCTCCAGCTCCGGGGCGGGAAAGCAGTTCCCCCAGCCACGCGCCGTTGGTTGACGGAGTGATCTCCCCGGGTACGGAGTCCAT
>JAAWBZ010000088.1 GCA_022792945.1 Oscillospiraceae bacterium
AAAAATTGTTTGCCAGACGAAAAAATCCCTCGCCGCTGGGCACATTGCCATTTATCTAACAAGGCCTAGTATCACACGGGCGCAATAGAAACGCAGGAACTGGTACACCGGCTCGTCAAGGAGGAGCTTTGCGAAGACAGGTACAGCGTCCTGCGCAGGTGAGGAGAGCCCCGCTTTGTTGTGGGCTTGCTTCTGGAGACGTGCTTTCCGGACTCATCCACCGCCGGATCAACACCGGCAAAACTCACAATGTAGCTGCGCTTTGAGAACCGGCGGACATCGCCAATCTCCGCCATCAACGGGACGGCACCGGTTTCGCCCACACCGTACATGGCCCGGACGGTTTCATGCTCCGGAAGCTGCCGGGCCAGACGGTCCATCTCCGTGCGCAGGCCGGCCAGCGCAGCCTTGGCGGAGGTCAACGCCTTTGCGGTAGTAATGCGCAGCTTGGTGTTGCTGTTCCTGGGCAGAGCCGTGATATGGCCCATGCTGTCCATATACAGTTCTGCCGCTTTTCTCTGGCTGAAATGATACCCCTTGCGCCTGCATTACTTGCGATAACGTTCGGTAAAGACGGACTCGCTGACCTTAGTTGCCCCACGCCAGGGTCTGTCCATTCAGGTCCGCCAGGGAGTTATACTTGACCCCCACCATGAAATTATCTCTCGCAAAATCAGTGTGTTTGTGCCCATATCTGCGAAAAATTCATATATCGCATCCTCGAATATCCCAAAATCATCAGAAAACAGTACAGCTTCTCCCACTTTCCATCCTCGTACACCAGGCGGCCCTCATTGAGAGTCTATCTTTTTCCTTTCACCTCCGCCATAAAGCTACATTTTTTCCTCGGCATTTTTTTACATTTCATCATCGGCGCTGACAGTTATGATTACGTCTTGGGCGCGCGGATCTCCGACAGCAGCAGCGGCATGATCCGCTTCGCGTACTGCTTCAGGGAATAGTCTCCATTGCAGATGCACCAGTCGTACATCAGCGCCCGTTCCGTCAGGGCGTACAGCTTGGTGATCTCGCCCTCGGAGAGGTCGCTGCGCAGCTCTCCCCGGTCCTGGCCCTCCCGCACGATCTGCCGCAGCAGGCGGTAATACGTCCGGTTGTGGTCCAGCAGATGCTTCTCCCCCTTGGTCACCAGCTGCGTCGAGAACAGCCGCGCCAGCAGATCCAGGGAGATCGTCCCCTCGATCAGGGCGAACAGCTCCTGGTTCAGGTACAAAAGCGTCTCAAAGCTCCCCATCTCCGGCCGCAGCGTGGGGATCAGCTCCTCGTATTTCTCGTCGAACAGAAAGGAAAGGGAGCTTAAAAGCGCGTCCTTGCCCTCAAAATAGTGGTAAAACGACCCCCGCGACGTCCCCGACAGCTCAATGATTTCGTCCACCGTCGTGTGGTCGTAGCCCTGCTCATAGAAGAGCTTCCAGGCGGCGGAGACGATCTTCTTTTTGGTGTTTTTTCCCCGTTTATGCCGCATCACAGCTTCCCCTTCCCACCGGTCCGGATGGCGCGCCAGCGGATCAGCTCCGCCGCGACGCTTACAGCAATCTCCTGCGGCGTCTCCGCGCCGATGGGCAGGCCGATGGGCGTGTGCACCCGGTCCAGGTCGGCCTGGGTAAAGCCGCCGGCCCGCAGGCGCTCGAAGGTCGCCGCCGCCTTGGCCCGGCTGCCGATAACCCCCAGATACCCGGCCCCGGTCTCCAGCGCCTGCCGGAGGACCTGGTAGTCGTTCTGATGCCCCCGAGTCATAATCACAATGCCGTCCGCCTCCCCCACCGGAAAGCGCGCCAGCGCGCGGGCGAAGTCCAGCATCACCACCTCCTGCGCCGCCGGGAACCGCGCCGGGTCCGCGAATTCGGTCCGGTCTTCGCAGATCACCACCGGAAAGTCCACCTGAGCCAGCACCGGCGTCAGCGCCTGGGAGACGTGCCCCCCGCCGAAGAGGAAGATCCGTCCGGCGCGGCCCAGCGGCTCCGCATAGCGCCACGGCCCCGCCCCCGTCAGAACTGGGCGGCGCTCCAGCGCCGCGTCCGGCTGCGCCGCCAGCTCCGCGGACCACTCACCGGCCGTGCCGATGGACGTCACCATCCAGGAATCCTTGTGCGCCGCCAGCAGCGCCAGCGCGCCCTCCAGCAGCGCCAGGTGCTCCGGCACAGCGGCCCGGAACATCTGAAAAAACACCGTCACATCGCCGCCGCAGATCATGCCCAGGTCATTGCCCTGGCGCAGCTGGAAGCGCTCCACCTGAGACCGCCCCGCCGCCAGCGCCCGCAGCGCCGTCTGGCGGCACCGGTGCTCCACCGGCCCGCCGCCCACTGTTCCGGCCATTCCGCCGCCGGAAAACACCGCCATCTTCGCACCAGCCCCCCGGGGCGTCGAGCCGGAGGCCTCCAGAATGGTGCACAGCACCGCATCCTCCCCGGCCCGCAGCGCCGTCAACAGCGCTTCCAAAGCCTGCTTCATCCACATTCCCTCCTCAGTTTTTCCCATTATACCACGCACGTCCGCCGGCGGCAAGCGTCCGCTGTCTGGAATTTGCCTTGACAAGACCTAGAAATGGGCATCTGAATCACCGTCCTCTACACCGATTTCCATCCCCAGCTGACTGCCCCTGCCTGACCACAGGCCGCAGTGTCAGCGCCTGCTCTACCGGCGGCACACCCCCTGGAGTAAAAAAAGACAGCCGGACCATCGTCTGCTGCACTGACGCCATCCGCCCCGTTACCTTCTGCATCGAGACCGAGGGGGAGGATGACGAAGCGGTGGTTTAACGGTTGTAATCCCGGCGCTGCTGGTGTAAAATGGAGGAAAGTTCACCAAGGAGGCGGTACTATGAAAAAACAAATCCTTTGCTACGGTGACTCCAACACCTGGGGTCATACCCCCGGGACGCCGGGCATCCGCTATTCGGAGGAGGCGCGGTGGACCGGTATTTTGCAGCGGCGGCTGGGAAGCAGCTTCCATATCCTGGAGGCGGGCCTCTGCGGGCGCACCACCACCTGCGACGATCCCTATGACCCGGAGCTCAACGGCATCCGCTATCTCCCCGGCTGGCTGCGCAGCACCGCGCCGCTGGACCTGGTAGTGCTGATGCTGGGCACCAATGACCTGAAATTCCAGAACGCCTGGTCCGCCGCCCGGGGCGTCGCCACCATGATCCGCGCCATCCGGATGCACGCCGACTGCTTCCGGGACGGACGGCCGCAGGTTTTGCTGGTCTCCCCCATCCACGTGACCGACGCGCCCTCGCCGGTGATGTCAGACCCGGACAGTCTGTTCTCCCGGCCGGAATCCCTGAAATTCAGCAGCTATTACCGCGGCTTCGCGGAGGATATGGGCGTCCCCTTCCTGGATGCCGCGTCGGTGGCCGAACCCTCGCCGCTGGACGGTATCCACCTGGACGCCGCAGGGCATGCCGCCCTGGCCGCGGCGCTGGCGGATAAAATCACCGCGCTTTTCACCGATGAAACCGCCTGATCTGCGGCGCATCCTGGTCCTGGGCTGCCCCGGCGGCGGAAAGACCACCTTCGCCCTGGCGCTGCGGCAGCGCCTGCGCCTGCCGGTGGTGCATCTGGACCAGCTGTACTGGAACCCGGATGCCACCAACGTATCGGAGGCCGTATTCGACGCGCGGCTGGCGCAGGACCTGACCCAGGACCGCTGGATCATCGACGGAAACTACAGCCGAACGCTCCCCCGCCGTCTGGCGCGCTGCGACACGGCCTTCTTTCTGGACTATCCGGCGGAGGTCTGCCTCAGCGGCGTGGAAGCCCGGCAGGGTCAGCCGCGGGCGGATCTGCCTTGGCGGGAGACCGGCGATGACCCGGAGTTTTTGGATTTTATCCGCACTTTTGCCGCAGAGCGGCGGCCTGAGATCCTGGTGCAGCTGGCTGCCGTGCCGGACAAGCGCATATGTATTTTTCACAGCCGCGCCGAAGCGGACGCGTGGCTCGCCGCCCTGGCATACAGCTAAACCGCTTCATATCTGCCGGCATAGAGCTTTTTTGCCGCCGCCGTCCACTTCTGAATAAACGCCGTTTTGGCCTCCGTGTAGGCGTCCCGGTTATACGCAAACCTTGGCCACAACGCCAGCTTCAGCCGCTCATATTCCGCGGCGATCTCCGGATGATCGTTCAGATAATCCCGGAAGAACAGCTCGTCATGGTCGCCTTCCCGGCGCAGATGCACATGGTACACCTTATCTGCGAACCCATTTTCCGTATATCCCCAGTTCAGGGAAATCCGCTGCTTCTCTGTGGACATCCGGCAAAAGCCCGCGTGCTCCAGAGTCTTTGCGGCGCATTTCAGCGCCGCACCATCCCCCAGCTCCAGAAGGATATCCACAATATCCTTGGCCCAAATCCCGCAAATCGCCGTGCTCCCGATGTGGCTGACCCGGATGACTCGGCAATCCGACAGCAGCTCCGCCAGCCGCGCCTCCATTTCGGCATAGAGGACCGCCCACCGATTCTGGTGTGCCGTCAGAGAGATCGGAAACAGTTTCCACAGCTCTTCCAATGTCATTTCGGAAGGCGTTTTTTTCACAGTTGCATCCTCCCCTATTATTTTGTAGTCAGAGGGCGCGTCCCTCCAATAACGTTTGAACAGCTTTTTCTGTCAATGACATAAGGCTTCATGCTGCGCTCAGCCCGGTTGTTGTTCAGCTCCGGCCTGCCGTCTTTCCAATACTTGGGCAGATAGGGGCCATTGCTCCTTGTGGTAGGACAGCGCCCTGCCCAAAGAGGATTTCGGCGCGGCGGCTCTGGTATTTGCCCACGCCAACATAGCGTTCTTTTCGAGAAAGGTCTGCCAGGCCCGCCTCAATAATGCGAAAGTCGGCGCAGCTTAAACGCTACGCCGGCCTTCGTTTAAAATGTTTTCTTACGTCACCGCCCCACAGGCCCGGTCTTTTTTACATGACTGCGCTGTTTAGAAAACACCCTGCTCCATCATGGCCGTGGCGACCTTCTTGAAGCCGGCGATATTCGCGCCGGCCACCAGGTTATAGCCCAGGCCGTACTCCGCCGCCGCCGCCGCAGAGGCGGCGTGGATGTCCTTCATCATCTTGTGCAGCTGCGCG
>JAAWBZ010000113.1 GCA_022792945.1 Oscillospiraceae bacterium
ATCACCGGTCTGAACGCCGCTCAGAAGAACGTCAAGGACGGCATTTCTCTGGTAAAGACCGCTGAGGGCGCTATGCAGGAAATCCAGGATATGCTCAACCGTATGGATTACCTGGCTACCCAGTCCGCTAACGGCACCTATCAGGACGAGGTCGACCGCGAGAACCTGAACAAGGAAATGAGCGCCCTCAAGACTGAAATCAACCGTATTGCCGACTCCGCCAACTTCAACGGCATCAAGCTCCTGGACGGCTCCCTGGATACCAACATCAAGGCCGCTGACGCTGTGACCGAGACCGTGACCGTGGACCCCACCAAGGAAAATGCTCTGACCTTTGAGAACGGCAAGCTGGCTGAGGTGGGCCAGGTCCTGGGCACCAACACCGTTCTTCACAACGAGGCTCTGACCACTGGCGGCACCAGCTTCAGCGTGGACTTCCACAACTTCAAGTTCGATGCTGGTAAGGGCAACACCATGAACATCAAGATGGGCGACACCGAAATCACCCTGAAGGCCACCGAGGACCACGGCACGCTGGAGGGCGCGGATCTGGTCAACGTCCTTGCCGGGGGCGCCAACGGCTACGAGATCACTGTTAATGGTGAGACTGTGGACAGCCTGGACGGCATGAAAATCAACGGCCAGACCATGGAGGTCAAGAAAGGCGATGATTTTGACTACCGCCTGACCTTCACCCAGAAGGACGCTCCCGCAACCAAGGCCGATGAGATCAACGGCGCGATGCAGGTCACCATCAGCGGCAAGGTGGAGCCCAAAAAGGCCGAATTTACTTTTAAGACCAGCGATCTTGCGGGCACTCCTGCCGCCGGCGACGTGCTGACCATCAACGGCAAGAATTACGTGGTTCAGGATGATGATATTGATGCTGCCGACAGTGCTAAGTCCTGGGAGAACATCATCAACAACCTGGAGAAGCGTGGCGACCTGGGCGATTACAAGATTTCCGTCGATGGCGGCAAGGTGACCATGCAGGCCAAGGAAGCCGGCAAAAAGAACGTTCCCACTGTCTCCTATAAGGCTACTATGGCAGGCACGGCGACTGATACCCCCACGGCTGGCGCGGCTGCCACTGCGGCGACAGGGACTGGTACCATTACCGATAGTCTGTCTGCTGCTAACACGAAGTTCACATTTAATGGCACTGAGATCGAGACCAATTTTGATGGTACCACTGCCATTGCCGCGACAGATATTGGCGATACTGGCTATCAGTACGCAGTTTCGAATACCGGCGCTTTGACCATTACCGCGAAAGCCTCTGCGGGTGCAAGCGCCAACGGTAAGGTCCACGTTACTGTTGTTGGTGGAGCGACTACCGCCGGAAATGACATTACCTTTGCTGGCGGCAAGGATGCTGTGAAGCAGTCCCACGAGTTTGATGTCACCGGCTGGAACGACAGTAACTTGGGTGATTTCACCGGCGAGGTCAACGGCAAGGCTTTTGCTCTCAACTATGATAAGCTGTCTGCGGCTGGCGAGCGCGGCGTTGCGGTCATGGACGAGGATGGAGCCGACACTGGCTATATCGCCACTCTGGACGGCAACAAGCTGACCATCACCGCGAAAGTGGCAGGTGTTGTGGGTGCCGGAAATGGCGAACCCGCCACCGCTATCACTAATCCTGCTTTCAAGGTTTACAACACCACCAACATCAAGAAGCTCTCTGCCGACGACCACACCATCGAGGTGCTGGAGGAAGGCGCTGAGGGCGGCGAGATGCAGGGCATCACCGAGGGCGCGCACGGCGATTTCAACGTGTCCACCACCAACATCAACAATGTGGCCGCTGGCGGCGCGGACCGTCTGGCCAGCACCTACTTCGACCTGACCGAGGACATGGTCAAGGACGGCGCTCAGATCAAGATCGGTCTGGATACCTTCACCTTCACCACCGACAAGAAGAAGGCCGAGACTGATGGCTATGTCTACGCTGGCGACGACCTGCTGACCACAGCCAAGAACCTGACCGAGGCCGCCAAGGGCAACGCTGTCTGGACCGTTGGTCATGACGGCACCCGCATCACCCTCACCGAGACCGTGGAACACGCAGACCTGGCCGACAAGACCAACGACTATGAGGATGGTCCGGCCTTTGAGTTCGACCTGTCCACCAAGAAGGGCATCGAGGAGTCTCTGGGCTTCATCGGCGCTGGCTCTTACACCAAGGAAGAGATCGTTACCGAGGCTGTCGAGGGCGGCAAGGCTCTGAACCTCCAGATTGGCGACACCTCCGACGAGTTCAACCAGATGAAGGTTGCCATTGGCGATATGCACGTCAAGGCCATGGGCACTTTCGACAAGGACGGCAAGCTGACGAAGAGCATCGACGAGGTTGACATTCTCAATCCCGAGAACGCCGCCGAAGCCGTTGACGTAATCAAGAACGCCATCAACTACGTGTCCTCCGTCCGTGGTGACCTGGGCGCTTACCAGAACCGTCTGGAGCACACTGCCAACAACCTGTCCGTAATGGCGGAGAACATCCAGGACGCCGAGAGCACCATCCGCGATACCGATATCGCCGAAGAGATGATGGCCTACACCAAGAACAACATCCTGATTCAGTCCGCGCAGGCGATGCTGGCTCAGGCGAACGCTGTTCCTCAGGGCGTGCTCCAGCTCCTGGGCTAATACCTGGC
>JAAWBZ010000089.1 GCA_022792945.1 Oscillospiraceae bacterium
AGGGGCCCGTGGACCGGGCGTGGATTTTGTCGTCCACCAGGTGGTGGAGCTTGAGGAAGTACACGTAACCCACGGTCACGCGGTTGTCGAAGGGATCGCCGGTGCGCCCGTCATAGAGGACGCTCTTGCCGTCTCGGGGCAGGCCGGCCATTTCCAGCGTATTGAGGATATCCTCCTCAGAGGCGCCGTCGAAGATGGGCGTGGAAATCTTCCAGCCCAGCGTCCGGGCAGCGTAGCCCAGGTGGACCTCCAGCACCTGCCCGATGTTCATGCGCGAGGGCACGCCCAGAGGGTTGAGCACGATATCCAGCGGCGTGCCGTCGGGCAGGAAGGGCATATCCTCCTCCGGAAGCACCCGGGAGACGACGCCCTTGTTGCCGTGGCGTCCGGCCATCTTGTCGCCCACGGAGATCTTCCGCTTCTGGGCGATGTAGACGCGAACCACCTTGTTGACGCCGGGGCTCAGCTCGTCGCCGTTCTCGCGGGTAAATACCTTGACGTCCACAATGATGCCGCTCTCACCATGGGGCACCTTCAGAGAGGAATCGCGGACCTCCCGGGCCTTCTCGCCGAAGATAGCGCGCAACAGCCGCTCCTCGGCGGTCAGCTCCGTCTCGCCCTTGGGTGTGACCTTGCCCACCAGGTAGTCCCCGGCGCTGACCTCCGCGCCGATGCGGATGACGCCGTTCTCGTCCAGGTCCTTGAGGGTATCCTCGCCCACGTTGGGGATGTCCCGGGTGATCTCCTCGGGACCCAGCTTGGTGTCGCGGGACTCGGTCTCGTATTCCTCGATATGAATGGAGGTGAACACATCCTCGCGGACCAGCCGCTCGTTGAGGAGGATAGCGTCCTCGTAGTTGTAACCCTCCCAGGTCATGAAGCCGATGAGCACATTCTTGCCCAGGGCGATTTCGCCCTGAGAGCAGGCGGGGCCGTCAGCCACCACCTGCCCGGCCTCCACCCGGTCGCCCACGGCCACAATGGGCCGCTGGTTGACGCAGGTGCCCTGGTTGGAGCGGGCGAACTTGGTCAGGTGATGATTGCGCACGTCGCCGGCGTCATAGCGGATGGTCACGTCGTCGGCGGACACCCGGGTCACAATGCCGGGGCCCTCGGCCTTGGTGCAGACCTCGCTGTCCACAGCCACCCGGTGCTCCATGCCCGTGGCCACCACCGGCGCCTCCGTGACCATCAGCGGCACGGCCTGGCGCTGCATGTTGGCGCCCATCAGGGCACGGTTGGCGTCGTCGTTCTGGAGGAAGGGGATGAACGCCGTGGCAACAGACGTCATCATCCGGGGCGAAACGTCCACATAGTCGATAACCTCGCGGTCCACCGCGATGATCTCGTCGCGGTGGCGGCAGGTGATGCGCTGGTTTTTGAGACAGCCGTTCTCGTCCACCGGCTCGGCGGCCTGGGCGATATAGTAGTCGTCCTCCACGTCGGCGGTCATATACTCCACGATGTCGGTGAGACGGCAGGTGCCCTTCTCCACCTTGCGGAAGGGGGCCTCAATAAAGCCGTACTCGTTGATCTTGGCGTAGGTGGAGAGGTAGTTGATAAGGCCGATGTTGGGACCTTCCGGCGTCTCGATAGGGCACATGCGGCCGTAGTGGCTGTAGTGGACGTCGCGGACGTCGAAGGATGCGCGCTCCCGGCTCAGGCCGCCAGGGCCCAGAGCGGAGAGGCGGCGCTTGTGGGTCAGCTCGGCCAGGGGGTTGTTCTGGTCCATGAACTGGCTCAGGGGCGAGGATCCGAAGAACTCCTTGATCACCGCCGTCACCGGCCGGATGTTGATGAGGCTCTGGGGCGTCACCGCGTCCATGTCCTGGATGGTCATGCGCTCGCGGATGACCCGCTCGAGGCGGGTGAAGCCCACGCGGAACTGGTTCTGCAGCAGCTCGCCCACGCAGCGCAGCCGCCGGTTGCCCAGGTGGTCGATGTCGTCCACGCCGCCCACGCCGTGGGCCACGCAGTTGAGGTAGTTGATGGAGGCCAGGATATCGTCCCGGGTGATGTGGGTGGGCACCAGGTCATTGCGGCGCTCGCCGACCGCCTCCTCCCAGCCGCCGGCGGGAACGGTCTCCAGCATCTCCTTGAGGACCGCGAAGCAGACCTTCTCCTTGATGCCATAGGCCGCCGGATCAAAGTCCACAAAATTCTTCATATTGACCATGCCGTTGGAGAGCACCTTCACCATTGTGCCGTCCACGTTCACCACAGCCTCGTTGACACCCTTGTCCGAGAGCGCCCGGGCCTTGTCGCGGCTGAGGACCTCGCCTGGCATGGCGAGGATCTCACCGGTCATGGGGTCTGCCACCGGCGCGGCCAGCTCCCGGCCGGAGAGACGGCTCCAGATGTCCATCTTTTTGTTGAATTTGTACCGGCCCACCCGGGAAACGTCGTAGCGCCTCGGATCAAAGAACAGCGCGTCCATGTAGGAGGCGGCGTTCTCCACCGTGGGCGGCTCGCCGGGACGGAGCTTGCGGTAAATTTCCAGGAGAGACTCCTCCTTGGTCTTGCAGACGTCCTTCTCCAGCGTCGCCAGGATCCGTGTGTCCTCGCCGAACAGCTCCTTGATCTGCCCGTCGCTCTCCACGCCCAGGGCGCGAATGAGGCAGGTGATGGGAATCTTGCGGTTTTTGTCGATGCGGACATAAAAGACGTTGTTGGCGTCGGTCTCATATTCCAGCCACGCACCGCGGTAGGGAATGACGGTGGCGGTATAGCTGTGGATATCGGCCTTGTCCACGGTGTCGCCGTAGTACATGCCGGGGCTGCGGACGATCTGCGAAACAATGACGCGCTCGGCGCCGTTGATGACGAAGGTACCGCCGTTGGTCATCAGGGGGAAATCGCCCATGAAGATTTCCTGCTCCTTGATCTCGTCGGTCTCCTTGTTGTGCAGGCGGACGCGAATTTTGATGGGCTTGGCAAAGGTCGCGTCGCGCTCCTTGCACTCGTCCACCGTATATTTCGGCTTTTCGTCCATACTATAATCCAGGAAAGAAAGCTCCAGGTTCCCGGTATAGTCGGTAATGGTGTCCACATCGCGGAACACCTCCCGCAGGCCCTCCTTGAGGAACCATTCATAGGAGTCCTTCTGAATTTTCAGCAGGTTGGGAATCCCCAGGATTTCTTCGTGCTTGGCGTAGCTCTTGCGCAGGGTCTTGCCGAAGTATACGTCCTTGACCATCTCCATGTTGCATCATCACAGCCTTTCTCCCGGCGCGCGCCGGTGGTATTGGTTTTCAAGACACGCCCGGATGCGTTGTAATTTTTGCAGCATCCCGGCTTGCTTCCGCCGCCGCCGCGTGGTATACTCAGTATGGGCTGGGGGGGCCCGCATTGGCAGTCTTGGGCATGATTATTTTCTATTGTAACATACTTCCAGCCAGTCTGTCAACCATCTGTTCACAAAAACAGGCGCAGAATAGGCTGTACATTTTAAACGAGGGTCGGCGCGGCATTCAGCTGCGCCGGCTTTCGTATTCTTTTTTCCTGGGCAGCTCTCGATCTCCCTGATTTTGCTGTCTGCCGCATACAAACGGCTATATAAAAGACGGAAAGCAGGCTGTCAACCGTCAAAGCAGTTGACAGCTTGCTTTCAAGGTTTGTTTTCATCTGTGCAGCTGCGCTTTTCTGATGCTGAGAGAGGAATTTCTCCGTCTGCGGAAGGCGGAGCTTTTTTAACCGCCCAAATAGGCTTCCTTGATGGCGGGACTTTCCGCCAGCTCGCGGCCGGTACCAGACGCGGTGATCCGGCCAGTCTCCAGCACATAGGCACGGTCCGCCACCTCCAGGGCCATGGATGCGTTCTGCTCCACCAGTAAAATCGTGGTGCCCCCCGCGTGCAGCTCGCGGATAATATCGAAAATCTGCTCCACCAGCAGCGGCGCCAAGCCCATGGACGGTTCATCCAGCATGATGAGCTTTGGATTGGACATCATCGCCCGCCCCATGGCCAGCATCTGCTGCTCGCCGCCGGACAACGTTCCGGCTACCTGCTTGCGCCGCTCTTTGAGCCGCGGAAACTTCTCATAGACCGCCTGGATGCCGCCGGGCACCGTGGAGCCAGGCTGGGTGAACGCGCCCATTTCCAGATTTTCCTGCACCGTCATCTGCAAAAACACCCGCCGCCCCTCCGGACACTGGGCCAGACCCATGCCCACGATCTTGTGGGGCGGCACATGGGTGATGGGCTGGCCCACAAACTCGATGCCGCCGGTCTTGGGCCGCAGCAGCCCGGAAACAGTGTTCAAAATCGTGGATTTGCCCGCGCCGTTGGCGCCGATGAGCGTGACGATCTCCCCCTCGTTGACGGTGAACGACACGCCCTTGACGGCATGGATACTGCCGTAATAGACGTTGATGTCCGAAACCTTCAGCAGTTCCATCCCTCACCCCTCCTTCCTCTTGCCGAGATACGCCTCGATGACCGCCGGGTCTGCCTGGATCTCGGCGGGAGTGCCCTTGGCGATGACCTTGCCGTAGTTGAGCACACAGATGCCCTCGCAGATGCCCATGACCAGGTTCATGTCGTGCTCAATGAGCATAATGGCGCTCTGGAAGGTGTCCCGGAATTTCACGATGTTCTCCATCAGCTCGGCGGTCTCCGACGGGTTCATGCCCGCCGCCGGCTCGTCCTGCAGCAGCAGGGACGGATTCGTGGCCAGCGCCC
>JAAWBZ010000288.1 GCA_022792945.1 Oscillospiraceae bacterium
CATGACCTAACGGCAGGGCAAGGTGCTCACGGAAATTGCCGCAAAGCGACTGAGCGCCATCCGGGAGAACGCCGAGTTCGGCTCCGGCTTCAAGATCGCCATGCGGGATCTGGAGATCCGGGGGGCGGGCAACGTGCTGGGCCCGGAGCAGAGCGGTTTTCTGATGAGCGTGGGCTATGACATGTATCTCAAGCTGCTGGAGGAGGCGGTGCTGGAGGAGCGGGGGGAAACCCCGCCGGCGCAGGCCGAGTGCGCCGCCGACCTGAGCGTGGCGGCCTCCATCCCCGACCGGTACGTGCCCTCCCCGGAGCAGCGGATGGACCTCTACCGGCGCATCGCCGCCATCCGCAGCGAGGAGGACGCCGACGACCTGACCGACGAGCTCATCGACCGGTACGGCGACCTGCCCCGGACGGTGAACAACCTTATCGCCGTGGCCCTGCTGCGCTCCGACGCCGCCAGGAACGGCATCTCGGAGATCGGGCAGAAGGGGAACAGCCTGCAATTTTACCTGGCCCGGTTCGACTTGCAGCGGGTCAGCGCTCTGTGCGGCCTGGACAAGTACCGCTCCCGGCTGCTCTTCTCCGCCGGGGAGCGCCCCTACCTGTCCCTGCGGCTGCGCAAGGGGGAGGACGCCCTCAGATGGAGCCGCGGGCTGGTGGAGGACTACGCCGCCACGGCAGGGGCGGACATGTGAATATTCGGTAAATCCCCACAATTCTCGTTGTACTTGTCCCCGAATCGTGCTATAGTGGGGAATAGCTTGTGAAAAGCGACCCTTTGTTAAGGAGGAACAGTTGAACCATGAAACTTGGAAAGAAATTGCTGGGGCTGTCTCTTGCGGGGGCCCTGCTGGTTGGGGCCCTGGCCGGCTGCGGGAACAGCCCCGCCCCGGCGGCCACCCCCGGCCCGGAGGATATCGCCTATCAGGCGGTGGGGCTGGCCAGGGACACGGTGCTCTTTACCGTAGACGGGGCGGACGTGACGGCGGACGGCTACCTCTTCTGGCTGCTCAGCAGCATCGGCAAGGCCAAGCAGAGCGGCTACCTGGCCGATGACGCCGCCTGGTCCGGGGAGATCAACGGGATGCCTGCCGCCGAATACCTGAAGAACGACGCCCTGGAGACCGCCAAGCTCTACGCCGTTATGGAGCTCAAGGCCAGCGAGGCCGGGGTGGCCATCGGCGAAGAGGCCCAGGCCACCCTGGACAGCCAGATGGAGCAGCTCCGCGCCACCCTGGAGATCCAGGGCTACACCATGAAGGAGTACCTGGACGGCCAGTGCATCACCGAGGACGCCTTCCGGCGGATGAACACCGTCTATTTCCTCAGCCAGGCCTACCAGGAAAAGCTGATGGCCGACGGGGATCCCGCCGTGACCCCCACCGACGGGCAGATGGAGGCCTTCCTGGACGAAAACGGGTTCTATAGCTGCAAGCACATCCTGCTGTCCACCCGGCGGGAGACCGGGGAGACCGACAGCTACGGCTACCCGGTCTACGAGGACTACTCCGACGAGGAGGCCGCCGCCGTGCTGGCCGAGGCCCAGGGGTATGTGGACGAGCTGCGGGCCCTCTCCGGCGACGCCATGACCGCCCGCTTCGACGAGATCATGAACCAGCGCAGCGACGACGGCCGGGACGCCGACGGCAGCCTGTACAGCCCCGACGGCTATGACGCCTACACCGGCCAGATGGTGCCCGAGTTTGAGGCCGCCGCCCTGGCCCTGGAGGTGGGGGGGATCAGCGACCCGGTGAAGAGCCAGTTCGGCTATCACATCATCCTCCGGCTGCCCCAGGCGGTGGACAACGAGGAGTATCGGGGGTACTATCAGGCCAACGGCATGAACGGCCTGCTGGACCAGTGGATGGAAGAAGCCGCGGTGGAGACCACCGAGGCCTACGACGGGCTGGATCCCAAGGCCTTCTATGACAAGATGCTGGAGATCAACGAGGCCATCGCCGCCGCCAAGGCTGCGGAGGCCAGCCAGTCCCCCGGCGTCTCCCCCTCCCCCGCGCCGGAGGGGTAAGCCGCCGTGATCGGGCTGTATCTCCTTCTGGCGGGCCCGGCCGTCCTGGGGGGCTTGATCCTGCTGCGCATGGCCGGCGCCCGGCGCCGGGCCCGGCTGGGGCTCCGCCGCC
>JAAWBZ010000112.1 GCA_022792945.1 Oscillospiraceae bacterium
AAAGAAATTCAGATATATCCGAATGGAGAATCGAAAATGCCATTGAAGTCGATAGAGTTTAACTTCCCGATTTATATTGATGGTAAGGAAGTAAGGAAAGTTTTGTGGGAAAGGGGTAATACCGTTGAAACCATCGTACTTTTGTCTCACAAATATTTCCCTGAACAAGAATGAGCAGGCAGTATATGGTCTGCTTGGAAAGAATCTTTACTACATAAGACAGGAATTGGCGAATGCTACATTAAAATCATTGAGGACGATTCAACGGACATTGGATTCTTTACGAAAGAAAGACTTCTGTTATGAAACTTATTAACCGAGTAGTCTTATTGACTACACCATTATTATACTAGGAGGTTGTCGTATGAGAGTTATTATAACGGATACAGCATTTATATGGAATCCAGACAATCCAGCATTAGAAATCTTTAAAAATGTGCTTTTGGTTGTTTGCTTGGAAGGAAAAGCTGTAACTGATAAATACGAATGTTTTGTCAGTCCATACAAGCATGTTGGAATGGGGATTGATAAATTTGGAGTGGATGATCAGCGATATAGGGCATTGGAGTCTGTAGCAGATGACTTGAATAGGTCTTTGCAATATCATGATGATATTTTGTTTTTAACAGATGGGAACCCAGAAAGCTTATATCCATTCTATGTTATTAAGGATAGGAATGAGTACAATACTCTTCATCTTTGTACTGTATCGCCCTGGCACTTTGAAGGGAAAAGACGTATCCAAGGACATAAAGACATGTTGTCTGATTTATCCCAGCTTACTTCAATTTTATATATAGATAGTAATAAATATTTGGAGAATCTTCCTAAGGAAACTACAATGAAAGACGTGATGCAGAAAGTGGAAAAAGATTATGCTGCATTGTTGCCAACTGTAGTAAATAATATTGGGAAATTGTATGGTAAATACTATTTTGATTTTTCATCAAATTCGTATGTTGCTATTGAAGAAGGCTTTAACGGAATAGATCTTTCTAAAAAGAAATCGTTGGATGAAAAAATAGAAACGGAGCTATATAGATTCTTCTCTACATTAGGCTTGATTATGCCTCCTGATTATCCGGAAGAGGATGATAGTACGAAAGAAGAAATCGAAAGAGTACCAGCCAGAATAGATGGTAAAAAAATCTGCAACTATTTAAGAATGCAGAGAATCAAGTTAGCAGAGTTAAATGGAATAGAGTTTTCGTCAGAAGAGTGTCCATCAATTGGACCATGTGCAGGGACATGTGCAAAGTGTGATCAGGAATCGGCTTATTTGAGGGATAAACTTGCTGCTATTGCACCTGAAGATAGAGTTATTCCGGATTTTACATTGACCGAATGGGAGGTGGAAGCATGATTGGCGATATTATGTCTGTTTCAAGATTAAGAATGGCTACAGACGGACAGGGTGTTTCCACGCTTGTTGCCTTCTTTGATTGTCCTTTGAAGTGTAAATATTGTATAAACAACTCCTGCCATGATACTGATAACGTTTTTTCTGGGACACCAAGAGCTGCATATAAGCCAGAAGAACTACTGGAGGTGCTTAAGAAGGATGAAATCTATTATCTTATGACTGGTGGTGGCGTAGTCTTTGGTGGTGGGGAACCTTTATTACAGTCAGCATTCATACATGAAGTATGTAAGTTGATGGATTTGAGATGGGCTAAAAGAATTGAAACATCCCTTAATGTGCCGTGGAGGTATGTAGAACCTTTGGTTGAAGATATTGATGAATGGATCATCGACATCAAAGATATGGATGGATTTATTTATGAAATATATACCGGAGTAAATAATGAAAAGGTTATGCAGAATCTTTTTAGATTAAAAGATTCTATTCCTGCGGAACGCTTCCATATACGAATACCGCATATTCCTGGTTATAACAAAAAAGAAGATGTAGAAAAATCAATTGAGTGGATAAAAGATGTTCTTGGTGTTGAGCCAGAAGTTTTTGATTATTATGCTCTTTCTCATACAGTAAAGGAGCCAGATTGGATGCATGATGATGACGATGAGGAGGACGAAGGAGAATAAGATTGAAAATGAAAAGTAGAGGGTATCCATTGCTTTAAGCACACAACATACAAGCCATCTTTCGATGGCTGCTTTAAAAATTGAATATTGAGAATGTTAAGGTTATACAGTTGCTGACTTGATTTTATAACCCTGATTTCTTGCTATGATGATTGCCTGTTTCACTGTGATTTCTCGGTCAACAGGAGGAAGGTCGGATTTTCGGTAAAGTTCCGCATTATAGTTTTCTCCGTTCATCAGCATATGGTATAATGCAGTAAGAAGCATTCTTGCTATGGCAATGATTGCTTTCTTGTGGCCGCGACGCTTTTTAAGCCGGAGATAGCGGTTGCGAATCTCAGGATGCTTTTTGCTGGTAACGACAGCATTGGCACACTGCACAAGCAGTGGTTTGATATAGCATCCGGCTTTGGAGACCCGGACAGATTTTTTCTTCCCTGCACTTTCATTGTTGGTTGGGGTAAGCCCAGCCCAGGAGCATAAGTGTTTCGTCGAAGG
>JAAWBZ010000090.1 GCA_022792945.1 Oscillospiraceae bacterium
GGCTACGGCATGACGCCGGAATACCTGAAGACCATCTTCGACGCCTTCACCCGCGCGGAGAACAGCACCACCAACAAGGTCCAGGGCACGGGCCTTGGCATGGCCATCACCAAGAGCATCGTGGAGCTGATGGGCGGCACCATTGAGGTGTCCAGCGAGGTGGGGCGCGGCTCGCTCTTCCGGGTAGAGCTGGAGCTGCGGGTGTCCGAGGACGAGGCGGACCGGACCTTCTGGCAGCAGCAGGGCATCGCGCGGCTGCTCGCCGTGGGCGGCAGCGCCGAGAGCCGGGAGAATATCCTGACCCTGATGCGGAGCGCCGGCGTCCAGGCCGACACCGCCGCGGACGAGGCGGAGGCGCTCTCTCGCATCCGCGGCGGCGGGGACTGCCAGCTGGTCCTGCTGGACTGGGAGAGCGGCGGTCTGTCCGCGGCCCAGGCGCTGCGGGAGGCCCTGCCGGAGCGCGTACCGCTCCTGCTGCTGGCCGAGTTCGACGCGGCGGGCATGGAAAACGCCCTCTCCCTGCCGCGCACCGACGCGCTCACCAAGCCCTTCTTTGTCTCGGCTCTCCGGACCAGGGTGGAGGAGCTGCGGCGCGAGTCCTCCCCGGAGCCGGAGCCGGCGGACAGCGCCTTGGCCGGGCTGCGCTTCCTGGCTGCGGAGGACAACGAGGTCAACGCCGAAATTCTGGCAGAGCTGCTGACGATGGAGGGCGCCGCCTGCGAGCTGACCGCCGACGGGCGGCAGGCGGTGGAGCGCTTCCGCCGCGCCGCGCCGGGAGAATTCGACGCGATCCTGATGGACGTGCAGATGCCGGTGATGAACGGCCACGAGGCCGCCCGGGCCATCCGCGCCCTGGACCGGCCCGACGCGGGACAGATCCCCATCATCGCCATGACCGCCAACGCCTTCGCCGAGGACGAGAAAGCTGCCCTGGACGCCGGCATGGACGCCCATGTGCCAAAGCCCTTGGACATGGAGCTTTTGAAAAAAGCGCTCCGGCAGTGCCGGGAAGGAAAGGACGGTCAAGAGCAAGCATGAAAAAGCGCAGATGGATCGCCGCCGGGCTGGCGGCTCTGACAGCCCTGAGCCTGGCCGCCTGCGGCGCGCAGGAGCCCCCCGCAAACCTCCTTGCCCAGGACCAGGGGGAGGCACGGACCGTCAATCTCTTCAGCCCCATGGAAAAGACCGATCCCAATGCCGAAAACGTGGCCCGGACCGCCTCGGACCTGACGGTGGCCATGGCCGAGACGGCCCTGGACGTGACCATGGTCTACCGGACCTACACAGCCGAGGATTACCAGGACAAAACCTACGACGAGGTCTGCCTGGACCGCGCCCGGAGCAACATGGACGATCTCTACCTCCTCAACCCAGACACCATCCTGGCCCTGGGGGCGGAGGGAGCGCTGATGGACCTGTCCGGGCTGGAGAGCGCCGGAAACCTGCGGGAGATCATCCGCGTGGCCAACACCGTGGACGGCAGGCTGGTGGCCATTCCCCAGGAGGTAGTGGCCTACGGGCTGTTCGTCAACGTGGACCTCTTCGAGCAGTACGGCCTCTCCCTGCCGGAAACGCCGGAGGAGTTTCTGGAGTGCTGCCGGGTGTTCCAGGAGAACGGCATTGAGACGCCCATCGGCGCCAACCGCTGGTGGCTGGAAACCTTTGTCTTTGCCATAGGCTACGCGGAGCTGTACAACGGCGGGAATACCGAGGCGGAGATCGCCGCCCTCAACCGCGGCGAGGCCCGCTACAGCGACTATCTGCGCCCCGGCTTCGAGTTTTTGAAGACCCTGATGGACCGCGGCTACATCGACGCGGAAAAGACCCTGGTCAGCGAGGCCATTGAGGCGGAGCGGCCGGACTTCCTGGCGGGCAAAACGCCCATCGTCATGGCCTACTGGGGCGCGGCCAACACCGAAACCGCCTACGGCAGGACGGACTTTGAGATGCAGGTCATCGGCTTCCCCAGCAGCCTGGGGCAGATGCCGGTGATGCCCATGACCGGCCTGGCCGTGGGCGCGGAGGCCGCCCACCGGGAGGACGCGGCGGCGGTCCTGGACATCATGGTCTCCGACGAGGCGCTGCAGCTCTACGCGGAGGCCAACCGGGTGATCTCCCCCTCGAAAAATGTGCATGTGGACTGCGTGCCTGCCCTGCGGCCCCTCAACGCCCGCATTGAGGAGGGCGTCTATGTGCTGGGCTCCAACGCGGGCATGAGCGTAGAGCAGTGGGGCAACACCTGCCTGATTGTGCGGGACCTCCTGGCCGGCGCGTCGGTGGACGCGTGCATGGAGGCATTCGACAAGCTCCAGGACGCGGCGCTGTCGCCATGATCCCCAAAAATACGCAAAAGAGAGCCGGGGCCAGTTGGCCCCGGCTTTTTTGGGTGCTTGGGTTATGCCTCGCGCTTGCGGGTGATCAGCCGCAGGGCCACGTATGCGGCGGTAGCCAGAGCCGTGGCGGCATACCAGACGGCGATGCGGTCGCCGGTCTGGGGCACCTCGGCCAGGGGTACGTCCTCATCAGCAATTTCTGTCTCTGCGGCGGGCGCGGGCGCTTCCTCGGGCAGCGCGGCCATCGGCACATCCTCATCGGGCAGCCCGGTCAGGGGAACGTCCTCATCGGGAATCTCAGCATCCGGCTCCGCGGGAACCGGGTTGGGATTCACGCTGGGACGGCTGGGGCTGCCAGAGCCGCTCGGGCCGGTGGGCGTCGCGACGGGCGTCCACGCGGCGGTGATGGTGATGTTGCCGTCGGCATCCGTTACAGGATCGCTCCACCCGGCGAAGGTGTAGCCAGTGCGGGTGGGATTGGCGGGGTACAGGCCGCTGTAATCGCCGTTCCTGTCGATCTGCTCGGTCTTGATGACCGGGGTCTCGTCATCCTCATAGCCCTTCAGCCAGGTCACGGTGATCTTCTCGCTCGGCTGGACCGGGGCGCTGTCCTTGGTGAAGTACAGCTTCAGGACCGTGCCGTTCTCGGCAAGGGCCGCGGACAGAACGTTGCCCTCGTTGTCCTTGTCGAAGGTGTAGCCTTCCCAAGCCTGATCGGCGTCCGTGACAGAAACGGTCTTGCCCACTTCATCGCTGCGCACAGCAGTTTTCCTCGGGCCGTCCTCGCCAACGACATACCATTCAACGGTATACTCGGCCTGACTGGGCTCCGGATCGATCACGGTGTCCTTTGTGAAGTACAGCTTCAGGGTGGTGCCGCTCTCCGCCAGGGTCTCAGTGAGAACATTGGCCGCGTTCTTCTCGTCGAAGGTGCAGCCATCCACCTTCTTGTCGCTGTCCGTGACGGAAACCTCTTGGCCAACCGTGCCGGTGCGGCTGCTGTCAGTCCGGAAGGGCTTTTCCTCGCCGACAACGTACCACTCTACCGTGTAGGCGGCGGTAATCTCGTCGGGCGGGGTGACATCCTTCCATTCGCCGCAGATCGTCACGCGCTTTGCGGGCATGGTGAACCTGCCATCCTCGACGTCTGCATCCTCAGTGCTCCAGCCGGAGAAGGTGTAGGTTCTGCCATTCACTTCAATGGCGGTCGTGCTGGTGTACCTGGTGTCCACCGTGACAGATGCGCCAGCGGGACGCTTGGGCTCGGTGGGCAGCGTCTCATTGGCGCCCTCGGGCAGTCCGGTCCAGCTGTAGATCACCGCGTACTTCGCCGGGAGCTTGCCGCCGGTCTCGCTGCCGCCGGTGCTGCCGCCTGCGGTGGAGGTATCCTCATCCGTCACGTCGGGCGCGTCAGGATCGGTGGCGGCGGAGGAGGAACCGGTGCCTGTCACATCGGGAGGATCATCGTCAATGTCGTTGGCCAGAGGCATGACCGCCGCGCGGACCGCCATGACAGCGGTTCTGACCATGGGATTCGGCGAAGCGGGCGCCTTGCTCCAGGACGCGCCCCTGGCAGTGTTGGCCAGCACCACGTCAGCCTCGCCGTCTCCGTTGTTCTCGATCTCCACGGTGTAGGTCAAGGTGACAGTCTGCTGATCCTTGAACAGCGTCTCTCTGGGCAGCAGCTGGAGCACGTGCACCATATCCGCGGCGGCGCCGCTGACGGGCGCGGTGGATTTGCCATCGACCTTCCAGTCCTTAAAGGTGCAGGTCGTGTCAGCGTCGCCGGGGGTCACGTCAGGTTTCATCGTGTCAGTGAGCCGCAGGCCGTAGATGTCGAAGCCGCTGATGTTGGTGATTTTCACGGTGTAGTTCACAGCGGCGCTGCCGGTCTGCGGATCCACCTGGAAGCCGCCGTTGGACTTCTCAACCCGAATCTGCGGCTTGACAGGCTCCGGAGGCGTCTCGGGCTGGCACACCACATGGATCGTCACAGGCGCGGTGAAGCCGGCAGGCAGCTTCCATGCGTTGTTCGCGGCGTCCCACGTGAGAGTCAGTGTCACGTTGCCCTGATTCTCGGCCAGATCGTGATCTTTGGTAACACTCGTCAGGTTGTTGTAGGCGTCGCAGAACTTCTGGGCGATAAACGTTACGTCGCAGGTGTAGCCGCCCGCACCGTCGCTCACAACCTCGCCGATGGTGACGCGAGCCTTTTGCGCGTCGTTCAAATGGTAGCCGAAGGTGTTGTTTGATACCTTTTCGGTATCACAGATCACCGTCACGGCGGTGCCGATCAGACCGCGCACTTCCTCATGGTCAGGCTTCTCGGGCACGGTGGGGGTTTTCTCGTAGCACAGCGTGATAACCAGTTCCTGGGGCGTGGCATCATCGGCCCTGAACGTGAGGTCCGCGCTGCCTGTGTTTGCCAGGCCGTTGGCGCTCACACAGGTGTAGCCGTCCACAGCGTAGTTCGACAGGTCAAAGTGGGCAGTATACGTTTTCCCCTTTTCCGCGGTCCACTTACCATAGTAATCCTCAGGACCGAAAGTAACATAGGGAACATACGCCGTTCCGCTCTCCGTCCCGTCGCCGTGGGAATTGAGGGTGTTCCACTGTCCGGAAAGGCCGAGCACGCCATTATCCGCCGCACTACTGGGTGTCGTCAGATAGAAATCGTTCGGGTGCGTCGCGGTCACGCCATCGCCGGCATGCTTCGAGCTGAACGTGCCGTTGTCCAGGCCAACAAAGCGCACCTTGACCGTAACAGGAACCTGAATGATCTCGGGCTCCGGGTCCTTCGCCTCCACGGTAGTATTGCCGCTGGAGCTGCCGCCGGTCCACTCGGCCTTGGCTTCGTTGCAGATTTCGCCAGCCGTGTTGGCCTTGACCCAGATCTTCAGCTCCTTGGCGCCGTAGGCAGGAACAGCTACGTTCTCCCAAGTGACAGTGTGGCTGGCCTTGTCGTACACACCGCCGTCCTTCTCGTTGAGGCGCGAGAAATCCAACCCGGCGGGGAGACGGTCGGTGACCTTCACTGTGACAGGTGTGGCGTTGTTGTTCTCTACCTTGATGGTATACGAGAATTCCTCACCCACAACGGGATATTCCTCGCTGGGGGTCTTGGTGACGGTCAGGTCCCTGACCTTCTGCCAGGTGGCGGTATAGGTTACAGTTTCGGTCACTGCAGCCGCAACCGCAGGAGTCCAGCCCATGAAGGTGTAGCCGTCGCGCTTGGGCTGGACCTCGCCGCTGGTCAGGGTCTCGGTACCCTTGCTGGCCGCCGCGAACGCCGGGGTGGCCGTTCCGCTCGTCAGGCTTGGATAAACCTGATCCACGAAAACCTCCTCGCCATCCACGCCGTCTGTGTAGGTGACGGTGTAAGTGGGTGTGGCAGGCTTCTGATGGGTCGTCCATACTGTCAGAGGAACAGCTTCCGTGAAATAGTACCATTCACTCCCATCAGAGACGAACGTCATGCTTACAGGATCGCTGTCAGCCAGATAGTGCGTACCTTCATTATTGGAATAATTTCTGTTCCAAGTAGCCAGATACCAGTCCTTGTCAAGCGTCAGGTCGCAGAGCCACGGGTATTCCTCCGCGGAAGCATCAGAACCGAATCTGCCATCATTGGCGTAGACTTCTCCAAAGCTCCAGCCTTCAGTGCTCTTCCTCAGAGACATAAACCCGGCATGGGTGCGAGTTGAGTTATAAAGCGGGTTGGAATTAGGATAGCTTACACACTTGATATAGACATATCCGTTCTGATTCGCGGTCGGAATATCGCTGACTGTGGGTTTATCAGGCTTCTCACCCGGCTCCGCCGTGCCGCCGCCGTTGTTGGTGACGTTGTAGTAGAGATACCCACTGAAGCCTGCATAGGTCTGGCCGCCGGACGCAATGTTCGCGGTAGGCCGCAGGGTTGTGATTGTAAATCCGACGCAGATGGTGGTCGTTCCGGCCTGTGCGCCTTTCTGGAACTCCACAATCAGACCATTCTCGGAACTTCTTGCCGTAGCGGTAGCAACCTTGGGATTGGTGTTCTGCTCAACAGCAATCATCTGAAAGCCATTGGGCCAGCCGGCAATGTGCGCGCCCCAGTAGTGGCAGAATGCCACGTCGGTAGCGGTGGGATTATCGCCGTTAAGGACAACTGTCCCATAACCGTCCTCCGCAAAACCGCCCGATACCGTATTGGATGTCCCGGTGTTGGGATTGAACTGGCTGTACGCGGTCTTGGTCACGTTGTCGGTCTTTGTAACCCCATCAAAGGTGCCGCTCTCCAGGTTCAGCGCCGCGTCCACCGCTTCCATCGCGGCGGCGTAGACGGCCTCGGCCTCCTGCACGTCGGGCCGGTTCATCAGCTCGGTGCCCAGCAGGGCCTCGTAAGCCTCGGAGACGGGGCCGTAGACGTACTCGGCGGCTTCGGCGGGGGCCGCTTCCTCGTTCTCCTGCTCCTCTCCGGAGTTCTCCTCCTCAACCGGAGCTGCGCAGGTCCACGCACCCTCGACGACGGCCCAGCAGCTCTCGTCATGGGTGTGCTCGGCCTGCCCACAGGTCAGCGAA
>JAAWBZ010000091.1 GCA_022792945.1 Oscillospiraceae bacterium
ACTTGCGGGAAATCGCATAAGTTCCGAACACTTTTTGGCGTAAGTCTGGCGTGAATTGGCGTAAACCTTTGGCGTAAGACCTCACACCTGCTCTTACCAGCTCACGCATACAGACTTATAAAGGGTTACTCAATCAATCGGCTTCATTGTGGGGAACAAAATCACATCCCGAATAGAATCCGCGCCAGTCAGGAGCATCACGCAGCGATCGATGCCGATGCCGAGGCCACCGGTGGGCGGCATGCCGTACTCCAGGGCGGTGAGGAAATCCTCGTCCATCATGCCGGCCTCGTCATCACCCTTGTCCCGTAGCTCCGCCTGCTTCTGGAATCGGGCACGCTGGTCAAGGGGGTCGTTGAGCTCGGAGAAAGCGTTGCCCATCTCACTGCGGCAGATGAACAGCTCAAACCGCTCGGTCAGCCGCGGGTCCTTGGGGCTGCGCTTGGCCAGGGGCGAGACGTCCACCGGGTGCATGGTGATGAACGTCGGCTGGATCAGCTTCCCCTCCACCTTCTCGTCGAAACACGCGTACAGCGCGTTGCCCCAGGTCTTGTCAGCAGTCTCCGGCAGCGCCACGCCCACCGATCTGGCAGCGGCTACGGCCTCCTCATCGCTCCCGATGGCCATGAAGTCGATGCCCACGTACTGCTTCACCGCCTCGTGCATGGGAAGCCGCGGCCATCCGGGTGTCAGGTCGATCTGCTCACCCTGCCATTCCACCTGGTAGGTCCCCAGCAGCTTCTGCGCCGCCGAGGACAGCAGATCCTCGAACAAGTCCATCATATCTTGGAAGTCGGCGTAAGCCTGGTAGAGCTCAATGGTGGTGAACTCGGGATTGTGCTTGGGGTCCATACCCTCATTGCGGAAGATGCGGCCGATCTCGTAAACCCGCTCCAGACCGCCGACAATCAGCCGCTTCAGGGGCAGCTCCGTGGCGATGCGCATATACATGTCGATATCCAAGGTGTTGTGGTGGGTCACAAAGGGCCGGGCCGTGGCGCCGCCGGAGATGGTGTTGAGCACCGGGGTCTCCACCTCCATGAAGCCGCGGCCGTCCATAAACGTCCGGACATGCTGGATGAACCGTGAGCGCAGCTCAAAGTTCCGGCGTACCTCCGGATTGACGATCAAATCCACATACCGCTGGCGGTAGCGGGTCTCCCGGTCGGTGAGGCCGTGGAATTTTTCCGGCAGGGGCAGCAGGGACTTGCTCAGCAGCGTCACCTTGGCCGCGCGGACGCTCATCTCGCCCCGCTGGGTGCGGAACACCGTGCCCTCGACGCCCACGATGTCGCCGATGTCGTATTTCTTGAAATAGTCATAGCAGTCCTCGCCCACCTCGTCCCGGCGGACATACAGCTGGATGCGCCCAGACTTATCCTGCAGATCGCAGAAGCTGACCTTGCCCATGCCGCGCTTGCTCATCAGGCGGCCGGCAATTGTGATGAGCTGGCCCTCCATAGCGTCAAAGTCCGCTTTGATAGCCGCGCTGTCGGTGCTGCTGACAAACCGTGTCTGCTGAAAGGGGTCGCAGCCGCTCTCCTGCAGCTGGGCCAGCTTTTCGCGGCGAATCCGTACCTGGTCGCCATAGGACGGCTCATTGGCCGCCGGTCTCTTCTCTTCCGCCAAAGTAATCCCTCCTACGGCCCTCAGGCCCGCTTCTCCACAGACAAAATTTCGAACCTCAGCGTCCCCACCGGCGCTTCCACCTCCACCACGTCTCCCTCGCCGCGGCCCACCATGGCCCGGCCGAACGGAGAGTCGTCGGAAATACGCCCGGCCATGGGGTTGGCCTCCTGGGAGCCGACAATGTCGTAGCGCTCCTCGTCGCCGGTCTCCAGGTCGCGGACACGTACCGTGCAGCCCAGGCCGATGCGGCCGGTGTTCTCCTCCGCGGCGTCGTCGATGATGACCGCGTGTGCCAGGATGTTCTCCACCTCCGCAATGCGGCCATAGAGCTTGGCCTGCTCGTTCTTTGCCTCGTCGTACTCGCTGTTTTCCGAGAGGTCGCCAAAGCTGCGGGCCTCCTTCAGATGCTCAGCCACCTCCTTTTCCTTGGTGGTCTTGAGGTAATTCAGCTCATCCTCCAGCTCCTGGAGCCGCGCGGCGCTGATTTTAAATTCCTTCGCCATCGATCCGATCCTTTCCGTCCCGGGCCTGCCGGGGCCTCATTTCTTGTGATTATAGGGGATGCCCCCGGGTCTGTCAAGGGGATTCTTGCAGGAGCGCCAGGGCGGCCTGCAGCTGCGCGTCCTCCCCGGGGGGCAGCTGGTCGTAGTAGAGGCGGGCGAAGTCTTCGTCGCTCAAATCCACCTCCACATCCGGCGTGACGCCCACGTCGGTGAGGCTGCGGCCCTGGGGCGTGAAATATCTGCCAATGGACAGCGCCGCCGCCGAGCCGTCGGAGAGGCGGAAGGTACTCTGATAGTTGCCCTTGCCGCTGGTGGGCATCCCCACCACCTCCGCCGCGCCGTACTCCTGCAAAGCCGCCGCAAAGAACTCCGCCGCAGAGTAGGATTCCTCGTTGACCAGCACCGCCATGGGCAGGTCCAGGCACTCCGCGTCCGAGGTATCCACCTCTTCCTTGCCCTCATAGTCCACGCTGCGGAACAGGTCTCCCTCGGGCAGAATGCGGTCTAGGATCTTCACCAGCTCATCCTTCATGCCGCCGGGATTGTTGCGCACGTCAAAGACGATGCCCCGGGCGCCCTCGGAGACAGCACGCTCCACGGCGGCGATGGTGTCCTGGGCGCTGTGGCTGTCGAAATTCAAGATGGTGATGACCGCGATGTCCCCCGCCTCCATGCGGTAGGAGACCACCACCGTCGCCACGCTCTCCCGGGTGAGGGTCACGCTGCGCCGCTGGCCGTCCCGGAGGAAGAGCAGCTGAATTTCCGTCCCCTCCCGGCCGCGGACCAGCTCCACCGTGGCGTCCTGGCCCAGCTCCAGGGCGTTCTGGCCCTCCACCTCGATGAGCACGTCGTCCACCTGCACGCCGCCCTTGTCGGCGGGGCCGCCCTCCACCACCGACATGATGCGAAAGCCCCCGGCCTCCGCGTCCTCCTCGATGGTCACGCCGATGCCCACATAGGCGTTGTTCATCTGCTCCATATACGCCCGGTAGTCCGCGGCGCTGATATAGTAGCTCCACTGGTCGCCGGTGGCAGCGATCATGCCGGCGGCGGCACCGTCGGAGAGGATCGTCTCGTCGTATTCGTCGATAAAATAGCGGTCGATCAGCGCCGTCAGCTCCTCCGCCTTGACCGCAGCGGGCGAGACCGCCTGGGAATCCGCCAGCTCCCGATACGTCACGCAGAAGGTGACCGCCGCCGAGGCCGCCATGAGCGCCAGCACCAGCACTACACTCCAAAATCGTTTCACATCGTCTCACCAAACCTCCGAAAACACTAGAACCCACAGCCAGGCTGCGCCTGGCTGTGGCGGTTCCACTTCATATATATGTCAGCCCAGTGACACATAGTCCGCCGGATTCACCGTCGAGCCGCCGTAATACAGCTCAAAGTGCAGGTGCGGACCTGTTGCCCAGCCGGTGTCGCCCACGTAGCCGATGACCTCGCCCTGGCTCACGGTCTGGCCCACGGAGACAATGTAGTTGGTCATATGCGCGTACATGCTGGCAAAGCCGTCGTTGTGGTTGATGGAAACATTGTAGCCGTTGGCCTCGCTGTAGGACGCGCTGGTCACAGTGCCGCTCTTGGTGGCGTAGATAGGCGTTCCCCGGCCGCAGGCCAGGTCCACGCCGGTGTGCATCCGGTAGTAGCCGTAGATGGGGTGATAGCGGTAGCCGTAGGGGTCGGTGATGGTGGCTCCGGAGGCCAGCGGGTACCGGAAGCCGCCGGAGCTGCCGCCGCCGGTGCTGGAGGGCTTGACCGTAGTCCCCTGTGCCGCGGCCTCCTGGGCCTTGCGGCGGGCCTCGGCGATCTTGCGGGCGGCCTCCTCGTCGGCCAGAGCGTCCTCATAGGCCTTCTGGGTATCCAGGATCTCCTGGCGGACCTCGTCGGCCAGGGCGTCGTACTGGCGCGAGGTGGCCTCCATCTCGTCCTGCTTGGCGATCAGGTCCACGATCAGCTCGTCGGCCTCGGCGCGCTGATCGCTCAGCTGCGCCTCCACCACAGCCAGCTCCTCCTTGGCGTCCTCCAGCTCCAGACGGCTGGCCTCAATGTCGGCCTTGGCGGCGGCGATTTCGTCAGCCACGGCCTGCATCTGCTGGATCATCAGCTGGTCGGACTCGGCGATCTCCGAGATCATATCGATCCGGTCCAGCAGGTCCGTAAAGCTGCTGGCGTCGAAGAGGATGGCCCAGTAGGAGATGTCGCCGGACTCCTCCATGGCACGGATGCGCAGCTTGTACTGCTCATTCATCCGGTCGGCCTCGGCTTGGGCCTCGTCCAGCTCATCCTGCTTGGCGGCAATCAGCAGGTTGTACTGCTGGATCTGCTCGTTGAGGTTCTCCGCCTGCTGGCGGGTCAGGTCGATCTGCTGGTCAATATTGGTCTTTTTCTCCACAATGGATTCGGTTTCCGACTGGTTCTCCGCCATTTTCTGCTCCAGGGCGGAGGACTTGGCGGCGATCTCGCTGGCCTGGGATTTGAGGTCGTCCAGCTGACTCTTGAGAGCCGCGGACGAGGCCGCGTAGGCCATGGTGGTGAGCGCACTGATGAGCACGCCGCCCACCATCAGCACCGCCAGCACCAGCGCCACAATGGAAATCCAGAGTTTTCTTTGCTTCATAGGTTCTTGCTACCTCCCAAGTCTACACTTTCAAATACTTCCGGATGGACAGGAGACTGCCGAACACGCCAACGGCGAAGCCTGTCAGGGCGTAGAACACCAGCACCACAGGATAGATGTCCATAAAGGGCACCAGATGGATCAGCTGCAAGGTATCGATGCTGGCAATGCGTCCTGCCAGCAGGTTATAGATGCCCCACTCCAGGAAAAACGCAATGGCTGAGGCAAAAATGCCGATCAGGAAGCCCTGCACCACAAACGGCCAGCGGATAAAGCCCGAGGTGGCGCCCACCATGCGCATGATGGAGATCTCTTCCTTGCGGTCGTACATGGCCAGCTTGACGGTGTTGGAGATGATCAGCAGCGACACCACCAGCAATACCGCAATGATAGCCGCCGAGGCGATGTTCAGCACCCGCTGGATGGTATTGAAGCCCTCGGAGATCTCATAGTGGGCCGTGACGTCAGCGACACCCGCCACCTGCCGGATCTCCGCCACGCTCTGGCGCATAAGGCTGTTGTCCTCCAGCGTGACCACGAAGCGGTCGCGGAGGGTGTCGGAATCGATGCCCTCGAAGAGGCCGCTGTCGTTCTGAGTCTCCACAAAGCTGGTCAGCGCCTCGGCCCGGGAGATGAAGCGTGCCTCGTGGACGTTGCCGATCAGGTTCAGCTGGGAGCCGACGCTCTTGGCCTCGGCCTCGGAGTAAGTCTCGTCGATGTAGACCAGCACCTCGTTCTCCCGCTCCAGCTCCTGCACCATGACGTTGAGGTTGTAGAGGATCAGTCCGAAGCTGCCCATGATAATGAGACACGCGACGGTGACGCACACGGCGGCGAAGGACATGAAGCCGTGGAGGAAGACGCCCCGGACACCCTCACGAATCAGATAGCCAAAATTATTCTTCTTCATAAGTATAGTACCCGTCCATTCCGTCGCTGATGATTTTTCCCTTGTTGATGGCCACCACCCGCTTGGTGAAGCGGTTGACCAGGTCCCGCTCGTGGGTGACCACCATCACGGTGGTGCCCAGAGCATTGATCTGCTCCAGGAGCATCATGATCTCCAAAGAGCGCGCCGGGTCCAGGTTGCCCGTGGGCTCGTCGGCGATGATCATGGCAGGATTGTTGACCAAGGCGCGGGCAATGGCCACGCGCTGCTGCTCGCCGCCGGACAGCTCATTGGGGAGCCGCCGGCCCTTGTTCCCCAGGCCCACCAGCTCCAGCACATAGGGCACCCGCTTGCGGATGGCGCTCTCCGATGCGCCGATGACCCGCATGGCGAAAGCCACGTTCTCATAGACCGATTTGGTGTCGATCAGCCGGAAGTCCTGGAAGATGACGCCCAGGGTCCTGCGCATAAAGGGCACGGAGCTCTGGCGGATTTTTTCCAGCTTGAAGCCGTTGACAAACACGTTGCCCGCGGTGGGGCGCAGCTCGGCGGTGAGGATTTTGATAATGGTGGACTTGCCGGAGCCGGAGGGACCCACCAGAAAGACGAACTCGCCGTCGTCGATGTGCATGTCCACGCCCCGCAGGGCCTTGGTACCGTTGTCGTAGGTTTTTTTGACGTTCTGTAATTCTATCATGTCTTGATCCATCTCCCGGAAGCGGCATCCGCTTCCCTGTCTTGCTCAAATCATGCGGTTTTCCCGGGATACCAGGTATTTCTTGACCATCAGCGCCACCTTGAAGATAATGGCGTGGTCGAATTCCCGCAGGTCCAGGCCCGTAAGCTTCTTGATCTTCTCCAGGCGGTAGACCAGCGTGTTGCGGTGGACGAACAGCTTGCGGGACGTCTCAGAGACGTTGAGGTTGTTCTCAAAAAACTTGTTGATGGTGAACAGCGTCTCCTGGTCCAGCGTGTCGATGGAATTCTTTTTAAAGACCTCGGAGAGGAAGATCTCGCACAGCGTGGTGGGCAGCTGGTAGATGAGCCGGCCGATCCCTAAGTTCTCATAGCTGAGGATGCTCTTCTCCGTATCGAACACCTTGCCCACCTCGATGGCCACCTGGGCCTCCTTGTAGGCGTCGGCCAGCTCCCGCAGGTGGCTGGCGATGGTGCCAATGCCGATGGCGGTTTTGATGAACAGCTCCGCCTTCAGGGTGTCCTCCACCGCCTGGGCGATCTTGAACAGCTCCGCGCTCTCCACATTGGGCGGGACCTGCCTGACCACAGCGATGTCGGTCTCGTTGATGCTCAGGACAAAGTCCTGCTGCTTGTCGGTAAACATATTCTGCAAAATGTCCACCGCCGCCACATCCGCCCTGCCGATCTGGCGGATGAGGAACACAGCCCGCTGCACGTCGGTGGCAAAGTGCAGCTCCTTGGCGCGGATATAGATATCGCCGGGCAGGATATTGTCGGTGATGATATTTTTTACGAAGGTACCCTTGTCGTGCTTCTCCTCATAATAGGTCTTGGCGCCGTTGAGGGCCACATAGGCCATGATGCACACGCTTCTGGCCGTCTCGTCATCACCCTCGGCAAAAACCGCGTACTCGAAATAGGCGCTCCAGCTGGATAATGGCTTAAAGGTCTTCTTGTCCGCGACCACTACCGAATCCGGTGTGCTGTTGAGCCTGATCACGGCGTCGGACCATTTTTCTCCGATCATGGCGGTGTCGCTGCAGGAAACCACGTTGCCATCCGAGTCGATCACCCCGATCATGCGGTCGGTGGCATCCTTCATCTGGATGATCACGCTTTGGAATACACGGCTCGACATCCCACGCCCTCCTTCCATTCTTCAAAACAAGAAACATCGGAATACACAAATATTCACATAGATTCTACACTGGATTTGTAAATATTTCAAGAGGCATTTGACAATTTATTTTAAAAACTGACCATGAATTTGTTCCATTTACCCATAACCCCGTCCCTCCGCCTCCAGCAGCCGCCGCTCGGCCTCCGTCAAAAGACGGCATTGTCCTCTGGGAAGCCCCGCCAGCGTCAGGCCGCCCTCGGCGGTACGCAGGAGGTATGTCACCGGCAGGCCCCGGGCCGCCAGCATGCGGCGGACCTGGTGATACCTGCCCTCACAGACGCTCACGCGGCTGCGTCCCGGCCCCAGGGGCTCCAGCACCGCCGGACGGCAGACGGTGCCGTCCCGCAGGGTCAGCCCCGCAGCGAAGGCCGCCACGTCCGCCTCCCCCGCGGTGCCCGTGTGCGCCGCCTCGTAGGTTTTCTCCACACCCCGGCGGGGCGCGGTGAGGCGGTGGGCCAGGGGGCCGTCGTTGGTCAGGAGCAGCAGCCCCTCCGTCTCCTTGTCCAGCCGCCCCACCGGGAACAGGCCCAGGCGGCGGTACTCCTCCGGCAGCAGTTCCAGCACCGTGGGGTCCCTGGGGTCGTCAGTGGAGGTCACGTAGCCCGCAGGCTTGTGGAGCATCACCACCACCGGCCCCGGCGGGCGGATGGGCCGGCCGTCCACCAGGATGACGTCCGCCGCCGGGTCGCACTTCTCCTCCGGACGGGCGGCGGCTGTGCCGTTCACCGTCACCCGCCCGGCGCGGATCATGTCCCGCAGCGTTTTGCGGGAGGCGACGCCGGCCTCTGATAAGATTTTGTCCAGCCGCTGCACGGCGGCACCTCCCTGCTTGTCATATTTGTCCCAGGGACAGAATACCCTGTATCAGTCCCGGGCCGCGTCCCGCGCGCAGCCCGCTCATATCTCAAGGATCGGGGGAAACAACATGGTCGTACTCACTGCCAAAGTATCCAAAGGAAAAATCGTCGCCATCCTGCTCATCGTCGCCGTGATCGTTGCGCTGCTGGTGACGCTGTGCGCCAAGACCGGCGGCGACGCCGCCACCGCCGAAAGCGCCGCCTCCGCGGCCACCAATGACGAGCGCATCGCCTATCTCCAGGCTCTGGGCTGGGAGGTGGAGGCCAACCCGGTGGAGACGCAGGAGGTCCGCATTCCCACCGAGCTGCCCGAGGTTCTCCAGCGCTACAACGAGCTGCAAAAGTCTCAGGGCTTCGACCTGACCCGCTACGGCGGCGAGACCGCCAAGCGCTACGTCTACAAGGTCCTCAATTTCCCGGACACCACCGACAGCTACTACGTCACGCTGCTGGTCCACAAGGACGCGGTGATCGGCGGCGACGTCTCCGCCGCATCCCAGACCGGGCTGATGCAGGGGCTGCAATACCCCAAGACCTAACGCCAAAGCGGTACCACCGTGAGGCCGCGGCGCGCGGCCTCACGGACGGTCCAGGCCGTGCCGCCGCTGCCGCCGTCGTAGACGGTGAGCAGGCAGTCGGCGTGGTCGAGGATCCACGCGTTTCGCCGGAGCATGCAGCCGGGGGTGTACGCCTCCTGGAGCATCACCACCTGCCGGCAGGCGCGGCAGAGGAGCCTATAGCGCCGCCGCTCTGCGGCCGGCCAGCGGTCGGCCTGGGAGGGACAGGGCAGGACGGCCCACAGCTCCACCTCCGGCGCGCTTCTGCGCAGGTCCAGCACCGCCTCGGCAAAGTAGAGGTCGCACCCCCGGGCCATACCGCAGAGGAACACGTCGGCCCCCTCCCGGTGGAGCTGCGAAAGCGCCTGCGCCATGCGCGCCTTCAGCGCGCGGCACCCGGGGCTGTCCTCATCCCCGCCCCAGGGCAGGCGGTGGGGCCGGTGGCCGGAAAAACCGCAGATCATCTGCCCCTCACGCTCCCCTCCGCAGCCGTGCTGCCGTTTTTTCTATGATACCACAGTTGCTGCCGGAAAAAAAGTCTTGCAATTTAACACCGGCGTGCTATAATACCACCAGAAACAACTGAATTACGATGTCTTCAGGGCAGGGTGGAATTCCCGATCGGCGGTACAGTCCGCAAGCGCGCAAGCGCAGGAACCGGTGTGACTCCGGTACCGACAGTATAGTCTGGATGGAAGAAGATTTTGACGCAGGTACGCCTGCGTTCAATGGCGTACACCTGGAGGGCATGGCTTTTCAGGTGTTTACTTTTGAACGCGAGGTGTTTTGTTATGAGTTTATGGGAGCAATTGGCTGAGCACACTGCCTTTCTCCTGGTCTGGCTGGGGGTATTCGCGGGGCTGTTCGCCATCGCCTGGCTGGCGGGGCACTGGACCAAGGCGGACCTGCGCAGGCCCGGCGGGGCGCGGTATACGGCGTTTGTGGCCATGTCGGCGGCCCTGGGCGGCGTGCTGATGTCGCTGGAGATCCCGCTGTTCTTCGCGCCCAGCTTCTACCAGCTGGACTTCGGCGAGCTGCCGGTGCTGATCTGCTCGTTCTACTTAGGGCCGGCGGCCGGTGTGGCAGCGGAGCTTTTGAAGGTCCTCATCAAGCTGCTCATCAAGGGTACGTCCACCGCCTTTGTGGGGGATTTTGCCAACTTCTTCATCGGGTGCAGCTTTATTCTGCCCGCCTCCATCGTCTATCATGTCCGCAAATCCCGCAAAACCGCGCTGCTGGGCATGGCGGCGGGCACGGCGATGATGACGGTGGTGGGAAGTCTTTTCAATGCCTTCTACCTCATTCCCACCTTCTCCTCCCTCTTTGGGATGCCCCTGGACGCCATTGTCGCCATGGGCGCGGCGGTGAACCCCGGCATCACCAGCGTCTCCACCCTGGTCCTGATGGCGGTGGTGCCCTTTAACCTGCTCAAGGGCGTGGTGGTGTCGGCTATCACCTTCGTGCTCTATAAGCGCGTGGAGCAAGTCCTCGCCCGCCTCCTCCACCCCCGGCAGTCCTGTCAGCCCAGCAAGATTTAAGTAAACAGGAGCGGCCCGCAGGGCCGCTCCTGTTTACTACAGCGCGTTTTTCGGACAGTTCCTCACGCATTCAAAGCAGAGGATGCACTCCGTGCCGTTTTTCCGCCGCCGGGAGTCGTCCAGCACATCCACATCCATGGGACAGACCTGCCGGCACCTCCCGCAGGAGACGCACTTGGCCGCGTCCCGCCGGATGCGCAGGAGGGAAAAATAGCTCATAGGCTTCAGAAACACCGTCACCGGGCAGATGTACTTGCAGAACGCGCGGTTGTCCTGGAACGCGAAAGCCAGCGCGATGCCCAGGGCGTAGTATACGGCGTTCCCGATGAGAAACGCCCAGAACAGAATTCGCTCCAGCCGTCCCACATGGAGCAGAAACAGCGCCGCCACAAAGATCAGCGAGGCCGCGAAGGTGACGCAGCGGATCCACCCCAGCCGCTTCCGCGGCCGGCGCGGCGTTTGATAAGGCAGAAAATCCAGAACCATCGCCGTCCAGCAGGCATAGCCGCACCAGCCCCGCCCGAACACCAGCGGCCCGAAAATTTTCGCCACCGCGTAGTGGATGGTGGCCGCCTCAAAGACGCCGGTGAACAGGTAGTACCAGAAGCCCTCGATCTGCATATTCTCGCCGCAGATCAGCCCCAGGTAGACCAGCATATACGTCCCCACCAGCAGCTGTGCGATGCGGCGGGCGTGACGGTATTGTCGGATATAAAGAAAGATCCCCAGGGATACCGAGAGGCCGATATAGCTGAAATTGAACAGGTAAAACACATTGTCCAGCGCCAGCCACAGCGCCACCGCCACCGTCTCGAAGACCAGCAGCAGCGCCAGGGGCAGTCCGTACCGTTTCATAGCCGCACCCCCATGTTTTCCAGCATACCAAAAAGCACAGGGCAAAGCAAGCGTGCGCGCCTGCTCTGCCCTGCTTTTGTTTTACAGCGTCTTGGCCCTGTCAAATTCCGCCGTTACCGCCGCGTCCGGCGCCTTGGTCGCCAGACTCACCACGACGATGCACAGCGAGGCCACCAGGAACGCCGGCAGCAGCTCATAGATATCCCACAGGCCGCCCAGCGGGCGCACCAGATATTTCCAGACAAACACCATCGCGCCGCCAGCCAGCATTCCTGCCAGGGCGCCATAGCGGTTGGAGCGCTTCCAGAACAGCGCGAACAGCACCACCGGCCCGAACGCCGCACCAAAGCCCGCCCAGGCGAAGGAGACAATGCCGAACACCGAGCTGTTGGGGTCCCGGGCCAGGAACACGCCGATTAGGGCGATGAGCACCACCGTCAGACGCGCCAAAATCATGGTGGTCTTTTTGGACATTTTGACGCCAAAGAAGTCCTGGAGCAGGTTCTGCGAGATGCTGGAGGAGGCAGCCAGCAGCTGCGAATCAGAGGTGGACATGGTGGAGGCCAGGATGCCGGCCAGGACCATGCCGGCCAGCAGCGCAGCCAGGACGCCATGGTGGCTCAGAGCGTCAGCGAAGCGGACAATGATGGTCTCGGATGCGGAGCCCTCCAGCGCCCCGATATTGCCCGCCCGGGTGGCGGCGTTGCCCACCAGGCCAATGAACACAGCCACGCCCATGGCGATGACCACCCATACCGATGCCACCCGGCGGGAGAGCTTGAGCTTATCGGCATTTTCGATGGCCATGAACCGCAGCAAAACGTGGGGCATGCCAAAGTAGCCCAGTCCCCAGGCCAGCATGGACACCGCACTCAGCGCACCATAGGACTTGGCCGCGCCGGTGACCGGATCGTGGGTCAGCGCCATGCTCAGGTAGCCGGGAAGGGACCTGGCGTTCTCGATCACATTGCCGAAGCCCCCGGCCAGGTGGACGCCGAAGAGCAGGATCGCCAGCAGGGCAATGGTCATGATGACGGATTGGATAAAGTCGGTGGTGGACGCAGCCAGGAAGCCGCCCATGGCGCAGTAGAGCACGATCACGGCGGCGCTGACCAGCATGGCTGCCATATAGTCCACGCCGAAGAGGCTCTGGAACAGCTTGCCGCAGGCGGCGAAGCCTGAGGCGGTATAGGGGATGAAGAAGATGATAATGATTACGGCGGCAATCCCGCAGAGAATATTTTTCTGGTCGTGGTAGCGCTTGGAGAAAAAGTCCGGCAAAGTGATGGAGCCGGTCAGATGGGTATAACAGCGAATGCGCCGGGCAACGATGAGCCAGTTGAGATAGGTGCCGATGGCCAGTCCCAGAACGGTCCAGCCCACATCGGCAGTGCCGGTGAGATAGGCCAAGCCTGGCAGACCCATAAGCAGGTAGCTGCTCATATCCGAGGCCTCGGCGCTCATAGCCGTGACCAGCGGCCCCAGCTTCCGCCCGCCCAGGTAGAAATCGTCCGTGTTCCGGCTGCGCTTGGCGCTGCGCCAGCCCACGTACAGCATCCCCAGCAGGTACACGGAGATGGCAAGGATGATACAGATTTTTGCAGTCATAAGGGAATCTCCTCTTTCTTGTCTAAAACTTTGGATATTCTAACATATATGAAACTAGACTGCAATGCAGAATATAGTCTATATCTTATCCCTCGAATCGAACTTATGCAGATAAAGCAGTTCACGTGATAAGGTACAATAAGTTGCGCAAATAAAAAAGACAAGGTTTGCAGCCCTCTGGTAGAATGAAGCAGCGACACACCATTCCGAGAGGAGAGAGCAAACCATGTCAGAGAAGATTGTACAGCTAGTGGAAGAAACGCTGAATGAGCTGCTGGAGCAGGAAGCGGAGAAACTGACTCAGGCAGCGCGGTATGAGCGGAATGAGGCTCGCCAGGGGTACCGCAACGGTCACTACAGCCGCACCCTTACCACCACCTCCGGCGATGTTACGCTCCATGTGCTCCGCCTGAAGGGAGTCTCTTTTGAAACGGCATTATAGAAC
>JAAWBZ010000289.1 GCA_022792945.1 Oscillospiraceae bacterium
ACATCCCTTATCGCGGCGTTTTCTGCTACCTGTCCGCCATCCTGGATGCCTGTACAAAGCAAGTCCTGGCCTATGTCCTCAGTCCATCTCTTGAATTAGACTTCGTTCTGGAGACAGTTCATATCCTGATACAGAAACACGGCGTTTCCCTGGATGCGCAAACGCTGGTCCACAGCGACCAGGGATGCCACGATATCAGCTTGCGTTTCATCCAGATCCTCAAAGACAGCAGCCTGCGCCAGTCCATGTCCCGCAGGGATAGCTGCGTTTCTGGCGTTTATCCGTTGCTTGGCGTACCTTCACTCGATGCAAAACCTGACCCATCTGACTTTGCTTGACCTTTTTATCTGTATTTCAATTTGTCCTTGACATTGGGTACACTTTAGATTTCGGTATAGCCCTTGTTGCGTTCCACCCGGAAAACTGCCATAGTAAATCACTTTGTTAGGGCATGAAAAAAGCGGCGTTCCTGTTCTCCCTGTATAGTATTGCCCTCCGTTATTTTTGGTAGCGGCTGTTACAATAAGGGAGTCCGATGAGCTGTGGCGGCCAGTCACAGGCAAGGACATCCCGTTGCTTAAGCTGATAGAATAGGAGGGGCAATGGCCGGACTGGTAGCGGCAAGGACTTTAGCGTCCGTTCGGTAGACAGTCGGCCATCCTCCTGTTCGCAGCGTTCGATTTGTGCAGGTTGGACTACGGGGCCGCCCTACGTTCGTGTCAGCAAACAGATTGAATCGGCAATGGGAAAGATGGCATATCCATTGTCAATCTGAGTGTAGGAGTGATACGGAATGAATCTGAACGCAGTGGGAATCGACATTTCAAAGGGAAAAAGTATGGTTTCCATACTCCGTCCCATGGGAGAGGTCGTGGAAACGCCTTTTGAAGTTCAGCACAACAGCGAGAGCCTGAAAAATCTGGCAAAGCATCTGCTTCATCTGGATGGCGATACCAAGGTCGTTATGGAGCATACGGGGCGGTACTATGAGGCCGTTGCCAACGTGTTGTTTGAAAACGGTCTGAGCGTGTATATAGTGAACCCTCTGCTTATCAAGGCATACGGTAACAACTCGCTTCGCAGAGTGAAGACTGATAAGGCTGACGCGGTGAAAATTGCCCGCTATGCCCTGGATAACTGGGTCGAATTGCGGGAATACGGTGGCGCGGACGAAATTCGATACCAGCTGAAGACCCTGAACCGGCAATTTCAGCTTGCATCCAAGCAGCGCACGGAAACGGTCAACAACCTCATTGCGTTCTTTTCCGGGTGTTCGGGCCTGCTTCAGCAGTCCTCCCCGTAAGGATGGGACACAAAAGTGGGTGGATTTTGTCCATACATTTTATCATGCCGATTGAGTGCGGAACATGAGCCAGGGGGCGTTTGCCAGGCGTTATCAGAAGTGGTGTAAGCGGCACGGCTACAACTTCAGCGAAAAGAAGGCGGACGCAATCTACGCCGCGTCGAAGGAACTGGTCGTGCTGGTATCCAAAACGCCGTTATGCAAACTGATGATACAGCAGGCCGCAGAACAGGTGACAGCAATATCCGCTTCCGTGGAAATTTATCGCGCCGAAATGGACAAGCTTGCTTCAAAACTCCCAGAGTACCCTGTTGTAATGGGAATGTACGGAGTTGGCTCCTCCTTTGGACCTCAGCTCATGGCGGAGATTGGAGACATCCGCCGCTTTGCCGGACGCAATTCGCTGTCGGCCTTTGCCGGCGTAGACCCAATGCCGAATCAATCGGGAGAAAAGAATGTGCGCAGCAACAAATCCTCCAAGCGTGGTTCTCCCTATCTGCGCAAGACACTTTTCAGCACCATGGACATATACATCCAGAGATCCCCGCAGGACGAGCCGATTTATCAGTTCCTGAACCGAAAACGCTCTGAAGGCAAGGCTTAATAGTGACAACTATAAATGAGCAAATCTGAAAAATGACAAAAAAGAAGGCATAGCCTCAAGTGTTATAATGGAAGCGCGACCAACCACAAAACACGAGAGGGAATGCCTTGTGGAGATTATAACACCGAGAGAGCAGA
>JAAWBZ010000092.1 GCA_022792945.1 Oscillospiraceae bacterium
GATTTTCGCTATATCATCATGCATGAACTGACGCATTACATTCGGCGGGTTATGTTCTTTAAATGGCTGGTTCAGATTAAAGTTTGCCTGCATTGGTTTAACCCGCTTGTATTTCTTATGAGCCGGGAAATTACCAAGGCTTGTGAATTTTCCTGCGATGAAGCTGTCCTTGCAGCAATGGGCGGCGAGAACGCTGAGGATTACGGGAAAACCCTGCTTGACGCGATGGCGGCCGTGGGAAAATACAAGGAAAACCTGGGGTCGGTCACGTTGAGCGAAAATAAACAGCTATTGAAAGAAAGGTTGGGTGCAATTATGAATTTCAAGAAGAAGTCAACGGCAATCCGGCTTTTGACGGGTGCGCTGACGCTGTGTGTGATGTTCGGGGCGGCTTTTGTTGGCGTTTATCCCGCAGCCGCCGCCAAGTCGCCGGGAAGCCGCTCCTATGATAATTTCGTTTATCCGAAAGAGACAGGTATCAATCGTGAAAGCGACTTTTCACAGATAGAGCGCTATTATAAAGCCGGCAGCCTGCCGCTGTTTCAAATTGCTTTCCCCCGGCTGGACAAGGAAGAACAGCTTGCATGGCTGGAAAAGATTTACGCCGATGAGGATATTACGTTCTTCTCTGTCGCGGTACGCGGGCTTGATACAAATTCTTCTGTACTTATCAGCTTTTCTGAAAAGGTGTACGAGGACGCCGATATTGCGTTTTTCTCTACCTTGGCGGACTGTATGGGCGAAACGGAACTGGAGCTTTGGCTGGATCGGGCACTGGAGGATGGAAACTGGGCATTCCAATCTATGCTCTTTGATAAGCTGAACAAGAAAGACGAATTTGACGAGATGGGAGCGAAACGGGAAAAAGAACTGGCCGAGGTGCAGATGGCGGAATATGAGAAGGCAGGCATCACAATGGTCGATGAAAAGACCTATTATTATCGAGGACAGCTGGTCAATATCTTTATGGACATCCGAAAGGAAGGCTCCGTCTATACACTGAACATGAACCCGGCCGGGACGGTCAACATCAAAATAACCCGCGATGCGAACAACAATATCACAGGCGCTGCCTATATGACCGAGGCGGAGGTAACGACGATACTGTTTTATGAGCAGCGATCATAAGCCCGGTTCCTTTTTCTGGATTGTCAAGGCAGCTCCCGATGTGCTACAATGAGCAAAACGGAGGGATGTCTATGCAGTTCCATTTCGCGCCCATGGAGGGCGCTACAGACGTGGTCTTCCGCGCCGTGCACCGCCAGCTCATCGGCGGCGCGGACCTCTATTGGATGCCCTTCTGGGCGCCCACCCAGGACCATGTCCTCACCCCCCGCGTCCGGCGGGAGCTGTCCCCCGCGGGAAATGAAGGCATCCCGGTTCTGCCGCAGCTGCTCACCAAATCCGCCCGGGATTTCCTCTGGGCGGCCGGGGAACTGAAGGCCATGGGCTATGAGGAGGTCAACCTCAACCTGGGCTGTCCCTCCGGCACTGTCACCGCCAAGGGGAAAGGGGCGGGCTTCCTGGGGGACCTGCCGCGGCTGGAGCGGTTTCTGGATGAGGTTTTTGACCACACCCCCCTGCGTGTCTCCATCAAGACCCGCATGGGTGTCCGGGACGGCGGGGAGTTCCAGGCGCTGCTGGCTCTCTATGGCCGCTACCCCCTGGCCCGGCTGGCTGTTCACGCCCGGGTGCTCCAGGATCAGTACCGCGCGCCGGTGCGGCCGGAGGGGTTTACGCAGGCGCTCGCGGCCATGACCTGCCCGGTGGTGTGCAACGGCGACCTCAAGACCGTGGCGCAATGCCGCGCCGCGGCGGCGGTGTATCCGGCGGCGGGGCTGATGGCGGGGCGGGGCTTCCTGGCGGACCCGGCCCTGGGGCGGAAGCTCCGCGGCGGCGCGCCGCTGACGGCGGAGGAGCTGCGCGGCTTCCACCGGACGCTGTTCGAGGGGTACGTCCGCGCCTTTGGCAGCGAGCGCAACGCCATGCTGCGCATGAAGGAGCACTGGCGGCATCTGTTGTGCCTTCTCCGCGGCGGCGAAAGCTGGGCCAAGCCCCTGCGCCGGGAGGCGGCCCCCCGCCGCTTTGCGGCCCTGGCGGAGACGGCGCTGGACGCCTGCGGCCTGCGCGAGGACGCGGAGCCGGACTGGTAGGAGGCGGGAGTATGAAAATGGATTGGTGGATTTGGGCGCCGCTGCTGCTCTGTCTGCTCCTGCTGCCCCGGCGGCAGCGGCGGACGGCGGCGGCAGCGCACTTAAAACGAAGAAAAGGGGAGGATTTGGCTATGAAATCGTTGGCAAAGCAATTTATCGGCAAGGAATGTATTGTCTACACCCTCACCGACACCTCCGGCACGGTCCAGGGCGTCGTCCGCTCGGTGGAGGGCGGGGGGATGCTGGTGGAGGACCGCCAGGGCCAGACCCAGGCGGTGAACCTGGAGTACGTCACCCGCATCCGGGAGTTTCCCCGGAACAAGAAGGGGAAAAAGAAGCCGGCGGTGCTGGACTAGCCGGTCCGGCGGCAGTGGGGGCGCTTTCGCTGTGCCGTTCCGCTTCCGTATTGTTCTGAAAATTTTTTGCGCCCCTGCAACCAATTCGTTCTCAAATACGTTATAATGGATACAGCGATATTTTGGAAACGGAGGTATTACCATGAAGAAGTTTTTGAGCTGGACACTGCTGCTGGCGCTGCTGCTGGGGCTGACGCCGGCGGCGGGGGCGGCAGACGGCGCCGACGCGCGGCTGAGCCGCGTCACCGCGGCGGTCAAGGCCGCGCTGGGGCTGGACACCGCGGCCTACGACAGCTTCCGCGGCGTGTGCGACGAGCAGGAGCTGGTCCCCGTCTGGACCCTCTATTGGACCGGCAGCGGCGGTTCGCTGAACGTCGAAGCCCTGGAGGACGGCACGGTGATCTGCTACCGCCTGGAGCGGGAGGACGCCCAGGCCGCGCGGCCGGGCTTCGGCGGCATCCCGGCTTTCCCCGCCGGCAGCGAGGCCGCGGCCAGGACCGCCGCGGAGGCGTTCCTTCAGAAGGTGCTGGCCCCGGGCGAGTCCGCGGAGGTCGGCGAGAGCCGCAGCGGCAATGATCTGCGCGGCAGCGGCTGCTATTTTTCCGGCGATCTCCTGCTGAACGGCGTCCCGTCGCCCCTGAGCTGGTCCCTCACCGTGGGCGCGGACGGGCAGGTGGAGCGGTTCCGCCGGGACGTGGCGGAAAATACCTGGCTGGGTGAGCTCCCCGGTGCGGCGCCCGCTGTGGCACAGAGCGCCGCGGCGCAGAGCCTGCGGAGCACCCAGAAGCTGCGGCTGGAGTATGTGCGCGACGGCGACACGGCGGTGCTGCGGTATCTGCCGGAGGCGGCGCACCAGTTCTACGTGGACGCCCAGACTGGCGCGCTGGTGGACCTGACGGAGCTGCAGGAGGACATGTGGAAAAATGCGCCCACCGGCGGCAGCGACAACGCGTCCAGCGCGCCTGCCGCGGCGGAGGACGCCGGCGAGGGCGGCTTGAGCGAGGCCGAGCAGGCGGGCATTGCGCAGATGGCCGGCGTGCTGTCCAGGGAGGACCTGGACCGGCAGCTCCGGGCCGCGGCGGAGTACGGCCTGAGCCGCTACACCCTGGTCTCCGCCCGGTACGACCAGGCTGCCGACGGCGAGGTCCGGCCCGCGGCAAACGGCGCCCAGGATAGCGCCGGCGAGGAGGCGCGCATCCTCTGCACCCTGCGCTACAGCCGCGCCGCCCAGGGCGGTCAGGTCAGCACCCGCGTCTTTACGGTGGATGCCAAGACCGGCGCGCTGGCGTGGTTCTACTCCACCGCCCCGTGGCGGGAGAACGCCCGCGCCGCGGTCTCCCCGGCCCAGGCGCAGGCCAAGGCCGAGGCGTTTTTACAGGCGTACTATCCGGACCACGCGGCGCAGCTGGCCCTCTATGAGAGCACCGACCGCACCGGCGACGGCGCGCCCTTCTACACCTTCACCTTCGCCCGGAAGGTCAACGGCTATTTCTTCCCCGGCAGCGCCTATACCGTGGGCATCGATGCCGCCGACGGCGCGGTCAGCAGCCTCCACTTCGACTACGACGAGGCCCTGACCTTCCAGGACCCGGCAGGCATTGTCTCTGCCGACGCGGCCCTGGACGCCTGGATGGAGACCTACGAGGTGCGGCTGGCGTACCTGGCGGTGCCCCAGCCCCTCACCGGCAGCGGCGAGGCGGTGCAGCGGCTCCGGCAGCTGGGCCACAAGTCCTTCTACGTGCCGAAGCTGGGCTACGGCCTGGTCCGGGCGGACGACGTCCCGGGCATCGACGCCAAGACCGGCCAGCCCGTCCGCGTGGAGGAGCCGGCCCGGACGGCGGCCTACACCGACGTGGCCAACCATTGGGCCAGGGCCGAGATCGAGCGGCTGGCGCAGTATGACGTGGGCTACGAGAGCGATCGCTTCCAGCCCCGGAAGTCCCTTACCCAGCTGGACCTGGTGTACCTCCTGGCCAGCCTGGAGGGCTGGCGGGGCGACCCCGACAGCGCGGCGGACCAGGAGCGGGACACCGCTTACTCCATTGCCTATGAGCTGGGCGCGCTGACCCGTGCCGAGCGGCAGGACGCCGCCGTGCTCAGCCGTGCCGCGGCGGTGCGGATGCTCCTGAATGCCGCCGGGTACAGCCCCGCTGCCAGCCTCCAGGGCATCTACACCTGCAATTATACCGACCACCAATCCATCCCCGCCTCGGAGCTGGGCTATGCGTCTATCGCCCAGGCTCTGGGTCTGGTGGGCGGGGCATACGCCGGGACCCGTGCCGCCACCCGTGCGGAGGCGGCGGTGATGCTGGCGCGGCTGATGGACCGCTGATTCTGTGCATTTTATCCCACGCCCCCGGCCCGCAGGCCGGGGGCGTGCGGCGAAACGCCGAAAATGCGTGATCCCGTTGACAAGCGGGGCGGTTTCCTGTAAAATAGCTGCAATATCCAATATGCAAAGAAGGAACTATGTGCGGCGGACGCGCGCAAGAGAGCCGGCGGCGGGTGCGAGCCGGTGCGGAGAAGCCTGTCACAGTCTCATTCCTGAGCAGAATGTCCGAATCAGCCAGTAAGACATTCCGGCTTGCCCCGTTACCATGGCAGAGGGCTTGTCAGAGCCCGCATGAGCGGCCGCGGCGTCATGCCCGCGGCAATCAGGGTGGTACCGCGAACGTTGTTTCGTCCCTGAGACTCCTCCGGGGTCTCAGGGCTTTTTTGTTCCAAAAAATCTTAAAAGGAGATATTTTTCCCATGCGCAATTTGACTATTTCTGACCAGACGCTGCAAATCACCGCCGCCAAGCCGGAGCAGACCCTCAGCTTCCGCGAGCGGGTGGAGATCGCCAAGCTCCTGGACAAGGCCCGCGCCGACGTCATTGAGACCGCCCCCATCACCGGCGGCAAGGCCGACGCGCTGCTGATCCAGGCCATCGCCGCGGCAGTGCGGGAGAGCGCCGTGGCGGTGCCGGTGGCCCTGACCGAGGACGGCCCCGCCCAGGCCTGGGAGGCCGTCCGCGAGGCGGCAAAGCCCCGGCTCCAGGTGGCGGTGCCCATGAGCGTGGTGCAGATGGAGTACGTCTGCCGCAAGAAGCCGCCCATGGTCCTCTCCATGATCTCCATCCTGGTGGCCGCGGCCAAGGCGCTCTGCGCCGACGTGGAGTTCCGCGCCGACGACGCCACCCGGGCCGAGCCGTCCTTCCTGCGCCAGGCCGTCGCCGCCGCCATCGAGGCCGGCGCCGGGACCGTCACAGTCTGCGACGATGCCGGCGGCATGCTGCCGGAGGAGTTCTCGGCCTTCGTAACAGAGCTGCGGGCCGACGTGCCGGCCCTCTCCGGGGTCAGGCTGGGCGTCCGTTGTGCCAATGACCTGGGCATGGCCGTGGCCTGCGCCGCCGCGGCCATCCAGGCCGGGGCCGGCGAGGTGAAGGTCGGCGCGGTATCCGACGAGATCCCCGCCATGGAGGCCGTGGCCCAGCTGCTCCGCCTCCGGGGCGAGGAGCTGGGAATCCGCAGCGGCCTGAACATCACGGAATTGCAGCGCTGCATCCGCCACGCCCGCCGCCTGGCCCACGGCAAGCGCAGCAAGACCTCGCCCTTTGACGCCGGGGTGCAGGACGCGCCGGGGGCGGCGCTGTTCCTCAACAGCTTTGACGATATCTCCGCCGTCGCCAAGGCCGTGAAGCGGCTGGGCTACGACCTTGGCGAGGAGGACACCGCCCGGGTCTATGAGGAGTTCGTGCGCATCGCCAAGCGGAAGAACGTGGGCGCACGGGAGCTGGACGCCATCGTCGCCAGCGCAGCGCTCCAGGTGCCGCCGGCCTACCGCCTCCAAAGCTACGTGGTCAACTGCGGCAACATCATCGCCGCCTCGGCCCATGTGCGCCTGGAGAAGGACGGCAAGCCCATCGGCGAAATCTGCGTGGGCGACGGCCCGGTGGACGCGGCGTTCCTGGCCATCGAGCAGATCATCGGCCACCACTACGAGCTGGACGATTTCCAGGTCCAAACCGTCACCGAGGGCCGCGAGGCCATGGGCTCGGCTCTGGTGAAGCTGCGCGCCGGCGGCAAGCTCTACTCCGGCAAGGGCATCTCCACCGATATCATCGGCGCGTCCATCCGCGCGTATCTCAACGCGCTCAACAAGATCGTCTACGAGGAAGGCTGAGGAGGGCGGCTATGAAACTATCCTTTTCCATCCGCGGCTGGCAGGGCTACTCCTGGGAGGATTTCTGCGCCGCCGCCTGCGAGATGCGCCTCCAGGGCATCGAGCTGCACAATATCCAGGCCTTTTCCCAGAAGGACGGCCCCTTCCATCAGTACAACGCCGCCGCCACGCTGCGGCAGATGTTCGAGCGGCGGCTGACGATCCCGTGCCTGGACTCCCTGGCGGACCTCTCCGACGGGGCGAAGCTGGAGGAGAACTGCCGGGAAATCCTCGCCTGCGTGGAGACCGCCCGCAGCCTGCGGGTGCCCTACGTCCGCGTCCGGGCCTCGGCGCCCCTGGGCAGCGGCACGGAGGCGGTGACCGCGTGTCTTTCGCGGGTGCTGGAGACCGCCGAGGAGAAGAAGGTGACGCTGCTCATCGAGACGGCGGGCCTCTTCGCCGATACGGCGGTGCTGCGGGACGTCCTGAACCGCTTCGCCTCCGACGCCCTGGCGGCCCTGTGGGACCTGCACCATCCCTGGTGCGACTGCGGCGAGAGCGCCGAGACCACCATTACCAATCTGGGCGCCTACGTCCGCCACGTCCACGTCAAGGACTCGCGCCCCACCCCCTCCGGCCGCCGCTTCTGCCTCATCGGCGAGGGGGAGCTGCCCCTCAAGGAGATGATGCAGGCCCTCTCCTCAGTGAACTACGACGGCTTCCTCTCCCTGGAGTGGGACCCCCAGTGGCTGCTGGAGATCACCGATATGGAGGTCATTTTCTCCCATTTCGTCAGCTATATGTCCCGGTTCGACTCCCCCCGCCGCGCCCAGAAGCGCCTCTACGACAACGCCCGGCGGGACGGCGGCAAGTACGTCTGGAAAAAAGACGACCTGATCGACTTGACCTTTCCCCAGGTTTTGGATAAAATGGTGGAGGAGTTTCCAGACCAGTACTGCTTCAAATACACCACCCTGGACTACACCCGCACCTACGCGGAGTTCCGCGACGACGTGGACACCTGCGCCCGGGCGCTCATCGCCCTGGGGGTGGGGCCGGGGAGCCATGTGGCGGTGTGGTGCACCAACATCCCCCAGTGGTACATCACCTTCTGGGCCGCGACGAAGCTGGGGGCGGTGCTGGTGACGGTGAACACCGCCTATAAAATCCACGAGGCCGAGTACCTTCTGCGCCAGTCCGACACCCACACGCTGGTGATGGTGGACGGCTGGCGGGATTCGGACTACGCCGGCATCATCAACGAGCTCTGCCCGGAGCTGAAGGACACCGAGGCCGGAAAGCCCCTCCACGCCCGGCGGCTGCCGTTCCTGCGGAACGTCATCACCGTGGGCTTCCGCCAGCCGGGGTGCCTCACCTGGGATGAGGCCATGCAGCGCGCCGGCGGCGTCTCCGCCGAGGAGGTCCGCCGCCTGGCCGCCGCCGTGGATATCCACGACGTGTGCAATATGCAGTACACCTCCGGCACCACGGGCTTCCCCAAGGGCGTGATGCTCACCCACTACAATGTGGTCAACAACGGCAAGTACATCGGCGACCACATGGATCTCTCCACCTCTGACCGGATGATGATTCAGGTGCCCATGTTCCACTGCTTCGGCATGGTCCTATCCATGACCGCCTCCATGACCCACGGGGCCACCATGTGCCCGCTGCCGTACTTCTCCCCCCGTCCGGCCCTGGCCTGCATCCACCAGGAGCACATCACCTGCTTCAACGGCGTGCCCACCATGTTCATCGCCATGATGCAGCACGAGGACTTTTCAAAGACCGATTTCAGCCACATCCGCATCGGCATCATGGCCGGGTCCAACTGCCCGGCGGACCTGATGCGCAAGGCCGCGGACGTGATGAACATGAAGGAGATCGTCAGCGTCTACGGCCAGACCGAGGCCAGCCCCGGCTGCACCATGAGCAGCTTTACCGACTCCCTGGAGGTCCGCACCGAGACTGTGGGCAGCGCCTTTGCCAACGTGGAGTGCCGGGTGGTGGACCCGGACACCGGCGTGGAGGTCCCCAACGGCGTCAACGGCGAGTTCGTCGCCCGGGGCTACAACATCATGAAGGGCTATTATAAAATGCCAGCCGCCACCGCCGCCGCCATCGACGCCGACGGCTGGCTCCACACCGGCGACCTGGCCGCCCGGGACGACGACGGCAACTACCGCATCACCGGCCGCCTCAAGGACATGATCATCCGCGGTGGCGAGAATATCTACCCCAAGGAGATCGAGGAATTCATCTTCACCCACCCCAAGGTCCGCGACGTGCAGGTCATCGGCGTGCCGGACGCGCAGTACGGCGAGGAGATCATGGCCTGCATCATCCTCAAGGACGGCGAAGCCATGACCGAGGCGGAGATGAAGGACTTTATCCGCGCCCACATGGCCCGCCACAAGGTGCCGCGGTATATCGACTTTGTAGACGGCTTCCCCATGAACGCCGCGGGCAAGATCCAGAAGTTCAAAATGCGTGAGGACGCAGTGAAAAAACTGCAGGCCGCCCAAGGTTGAGCGGCCCGCGAAAGGAAAGGTATTGCCATGATCCAGATCACCCGAACCACCCAGCCCAAGGAAAAGCCGGACCAGCACGCCCTGGGCTTCGGCAAGTACTACACCGACCACATGCTCATCATCGACTACACCGCCGGCCAGGGCTGGCACGACGCGCGCATCGTGCCCTTCGGGCCGCTGCCGCTGCACCCGGCAGCGGTGGTGCTGCACTACGGCATGGAGATCTTCGAGGGCCTCAAGGCCTACCGCCGCCCCGACGGGAGGGTGCAGCTGTTCCGGCCCATCGAGAACGTCCGCCGCATGAACAACTCCGCCCGCCGCCTGAGCCTGCCCACCATGGACGAGTCCCTGGGGCTGGAGGCCCTGACCACCTTTGTGGAGCTGGAGCAGGGCTGGGTGCCCTCCCTGCCGGGGACGTCGCTCTACCTCCGACCGTTCCTGTACGCCTCCGAGCCGAATTTGGCCCTCCATGCCATTCAGGAGGCCACCTATGTGCTCATCGCCTCGCCGGTGGCCAGCTATTTCTCCGGCGGCCTGACGCCGGTGTCCATCATGATCGAGGACGAGGATGTCCGCGCCGTCCGCGGCGGCACCGGCGAGGCCAAATGCGGCGGCAACTATGCCGCGGCCACCCGCGCCGGCGACCGGGCCGAGGCCAAGGGCTATTCCCAGGTGCTGTGGCTCGACGGCGTGGAGCGGAAGTACATTGAGGAGGTGGGCGCCATGAACGTGATGTTCAAGATCGCCGGCGAGGTGGTCACCCCCAAGCTCACCGGCTCCATCCTCCCGGGCATCACCCGCAAGAGCGCCATTGAGCTGCTGAAATCCCAGGGTGTGCAGGTCTCCGAGCGCCTCATCAGTGCCCAGGAGCTGCTGGAGGCCGCGGCGAACGGCGCCCTGGAGGAGGCCTGGGGCATCGGAACGGCGGCCATCATTTCGCCCATCGGCTCGCTGAGCTACCAGGGGCAGGACTACGCCATCCACGGCGGCAAGATCGGCCCGGTGGCCCAGAAGCTTTACGACGATCTCTCCGGCATCCAGTGGGGCCTCAAAGAGGACACAATGGGCTGGACCGTCCCCATCCCGGCCCAGGCGTGATAAGCCTGCAAAAGCGGCCCGGAGGACCATCAACAGGGTTCTCCGGGCCGCTCCTTTGTGCGGCTGCGAGCACGGACGGCAGATTTCAGGAATTTGTACAAACGACTCTGATCGAAGCGAAAAATCTCTTGCAGAAGCATCCCGAAACCGCCCTTCCCCGCAATGAACGGAACGGCAAAAAAGCGCGCCGAACGTACCCGCCAAAAGCCGCATCCCCCGTCCCGCCCGCAGGCGTCCCCGACCGAAAACGTTGTTTTCGGTCGGAGCGACAAAAGGAGGGAGCGGATGTGCAGTTTCCGGCATCCGCCTTTGGCGGATGCCGGAAACGGAACGCAGCGAGCTTCTTTTGGAGCAGCGAGCTTCTTTGGGAGCCTAGGCCATGACGGTCAAGGTCACACGCTCCTCCGGGATGGAGGCGGCGTGCTGGATCAGTTCACGGATGGCGTCCTCGGTGGCGGAGGTAAAATCGGCTGTCACGGTCAGCGTCACCGCCGCCGCGTCGCCCGAGGGCGAGAGCACCACCTCCGCCCGCCGGATGTTGTCAAACTCCAGCAGGACCTCCTGGATGTGTGCCTCCCAGGCCGCCTGACGTGCGGCCAGACGGACCTCGCGCACCCGACGGGTGATCAGGATGCTGGCCGCCAGCCCCGCCAGCGCCGCGCACCCCAGCGCTGCTGAGAGCAGAAGAGATCTCCGTTTTTTTCCACATTCCATGTTGTTTGCTCCTTTCACGAGAGTCCCAGCACCGCGGGCAGCTGGGACAGGGCTTGGATCGTGTAATCGCACCGTCCGTCGGCCCGGGCGGCGTCGCCGTAGAAGCAGGTGGGCAGCCCCGCATTGCGCCCGCCCTGCATGTCCGAGGTCAGACTGTCGCCCAGCACCAGGGCGCGGCCCCGCTTTTCCGGGCCGATCTGCGCCAGGACCAGGTCGAAAAAACGCTTTTCCGGCTTCCGGCAGTCCAGCCCCTCTGAGATGAACACGCCCCGGAAGTACTGCGCCAGCCCGGAGGCGGCGATACGGCGTTTTTGGGTTTCCGCTGTGCCGTTGGTGATGACGTAGACCTCACACACCGGCTGCAGCTGCCGCAGCAGCGCCTCGCACCCGGGCATGAAGTTCCGCTGCCGCCAGAGCCGGTCCTTATAGATGGCATTGGCCTCCGCCGGGTCGGCGCGGAGGCCGCGGCGGGCGAAGAGGTCCGCGAAGCGGCCGGTATAGATGGCGGATTTCGGGATTTCGCCCCGCTCAAAGCGCTCCCACCACCGCTGATTGATCTCCAGATAATCCCGGAGGCACGCCTCCGCCGCCGGAAGCTCCAGCCGCGCCAGCGTTTCCGCCAGGGCCTGGCGCGCGCTGGCGGTGAAGTCAAAGAGTGTGTCGTCCAGGTCGGCCAACAGTACGTCGTATTTCATGGCATCCTCCGTAGTTGCGCCGGACGGTCCGGCAGTTTTCTGCAAAGCATACAGGCCCTGCTTGGGCACGCTGTCCCTGGCGCGCCCTGCCAAGCCGGAGGCAGGGCAAAGCGTGGCACATTCTGCAAGCCAGCGGCGCCGGAGCCCCCCATTGACGGTACTTCATTTTGGCATAAATGCCGTCACTTTCGTCACACCGCCGGCCTGCATCAAATGGGCCAAGAGCTTCGCACTGGTCAGCGGTACAGTTCCATCGGGACAGATTTAGATCAACCTTGCGTTCTTTCAGCCAATGGATACGGCCATCCGTTTTCGCCAGATCACGGCCCGGCTGCCCAAGTTTTTTACCAGCGGGCCATGCTGTGCAGCTATGTGCGGCAATGCGGCTGGGAGATCCGGGATGTCTACATTGACGGCGGGTACTCGGGTACGAATTTTGCTGAGGCAAGATATGGCGTCCTCCACACCCTCGTCGGACAGGTTGAACTAGCATTGCAGCAGGTACATCCGCAGCATGGTCTCGATCACAATTGGCGGACGGACTCGTTTCCCTGTTTGCATAGTGAGGCGCGGTCAGGGATACCCATTTATCTCACGGAATGATTTTATCTATTTTGTGCTGGTTGGCGATGCTCATGGATTCATGCTCGGCGGAATCCTCGGAGGGCAGGCGGCAGTATACCGCCGCCGTGTAGTTCTGCTGTTCCCGCATGGTCAGCCTCCTTCTTTTGAGAAACAACAGAAACACGTGTCAGCTACGCTTATAGTATAGCAGGACACGCGGAAATAATCCAGTGTGTCCCGCTTATTTCTCACTGTTCCTCATGAAGTATTTTTTTGACTGCCGCCGCATGGACGGCTTCGCTGACGGTTTTGGTCATGTCAAGAGTTATGTGCAAATAAGTTAACAGACACTGAGAAAATGAGGTCAGCTGGCAAAAGAGGTATCATCGAAAATTGCCTCTAAGTACTTCCTATTCATGTACTTCTTGCTGCCTGAATGGGTACCGGCCGCATGGCGGAGGCTGGCGCAGACCAGCATAAGGGCAGAGCTGCCATCCGGGAAAGCGCCTACCCACCCCTGGTACGGCGGCGAATCTCCTGGTTGAGTCGTTCCATGACATTGTTGGTGCGGATGTGGGTCCAGTGTTCGCCGGGGAAATCGCAGGAAGTCAACGTCTCCGCAATGCCATCCCTGCCTTTTGGACAGCCTCCTTCAGTTTCATGGCAGCGCCTCCGCCACAGCCTTTGCCTTTTCGCGAGCCGCCTTTTTGCACTCCCATGGATCGCCTTGAACATCTTGGCCACCAGTTTTACTTTGGAGCGAGGAACAATAGAAAAGACATTGCGGTAAAAATAGACAGTACCCCGTTGGTACTTGGCATCTGGAAATACCTCTTCCACCGCTTCCAGCATCCCCAGACACTTATCTCCAACGATGAGCTTTACGCCGTTCAGGCCACGGCCTCGGAGCCGCTGGAAGAAACTGATCCAGCCCTTCATACCCTCTGCGGCGCCTAAAACTTCCCGGTATCCGTCCTCATTTACCGCTGTCGCTGCCAAGATCGCCACATTCTCGAACTCTCCATCCCAGTTCCGACGCAGGTAGATACCGTCTACATAGGAATGAGTTTTAATAGGAACACTGTAATATCAAGGCTTTTCGGAGCCTACACCCACAAAAAAATATTATTAGAGCTATCACATTACGCAGAAAGCCGTCCGGGAAGAAAAAACGGGCGGCTTTTTTGCGTGGATAGCCGGGAGGGAGGCGAAAAAATAGTAACAAACTTTTAGCGCAAGATTTGTGCAACATTCACGAAATTAAAAAAGGAGGTAACGAATGGCAGACGAAAAATTAAACGTGAGC
>JAAWBZ010000290.1 GCA_022792945.1 Oscillospiraceae bacterium
GGTGCGTTGAACAGCGCCGCCAGGAGATAGGCCCTGGTGTTCCAGACGCGGGTGGTGTTCTCCTGGATGCCGTCAAGAACCTTCTCGATGTGGGCGGAGGTCAGCTGCTCAAAACGATGCTGGACGAAGGCGGTGGGATATTCAGCGTCCCGCCCGATCTTCATGGTGGGCGTCCGGCTGAGGGCCACTTCCAGCATGATCTCCACAAACTCGTTGAGCTGCTCCCGGTTGGTTTGGCCCACAATCAGCTCGTACTCAATCTGGTCCTCTATCTCAGCTCTTTTCTCCAAAATTTCCTTCATTCCTTCCACAGGGGCCGCAGGCGCAGCCGGTGGCGCGGAGGGGGCAGGGGGAGGGAATGAATGAGTATTTGATCGCTGAGTAATTGATTTTTTAGTTCTTGATTTCTTTATATTTAATTCCGGGCGGTTTTCCATATCCGGCTTTACCATATCCGGGTTTCCCGTATCTGGTGAAACCGTATCTGGTGTGTCCGTATCTGGAGGCGTATCCGGGTCAGTATCGTCCGGCGCTGGCAGTTCCGGGTCCTGGGGGCGCTCGAAGATAACATACTCCGTGTCGGTAATGCGCCCGTTGGCTCCCCGCAGCTGGCGGCGAACGATATAGCCAGCCTTCTCCAGTTCCTTGATGGTGTTCCCAATGGCCTCCACACCCTCCTTGCAGATGGAGGCCAGTCCCCTCGTAGAGTAATTCCAGTCATCGGGGAACGACAGGAACATGGACAGCAGTCCCTTGGCTTTCAGCGAAAGAGCGGTGTCCTTCAAGTGATAGTTGCTCATCACGGTGTAACCTTGAGTCCGTTCTACTCGGTAGACGGCCATGGCAGATCACTTCCTCATGCAAAAAATTTGGTCGCTACTGTTTTGTCAGTTTCAAAAACTGTGTTCCCTCCTTGTCAATCATGCTGTGAGGCAATCGCCAGCCTTGACGAAAGATCAGGACTGTTCTCAACTATTACGCTGTATTTCTTTACCGGCGCTCCTTTTGCTGGAGTTCCAGGGCGGCGCTGCCATACCGGGCGATCAGGAGGGCATTGACGATCAGGCAGAAAGCCTCAATGTCGATAACCTCTCCGTCCGCCAGGTCAGCGAGGGCAATGCCGTCTCCATTAGCGCAGATGTCCCGCGCCGCCGACAGCAGAGTATAGCCGTGGGGCGAGATGCCTTTAGTGGTGGCATAGCTGAACATGATACCATCCCGGCAAAAGCAGTTCGCCGTGCGCTTGGCGGTATCCGGGTCGGCAGTCAGAAGATACATGGCGGCGAAGTAGGCCGGGGTATCCCGCCTGCGTTGAAAGCCCTCCCGTGCTTTCAGTGCCTCCATCCGCTGCCGGTGGCCCTCGTTCAGCCACAAGGAACCGCGAAACAGCCGGACGGCGGTACGCAGTCTGGCCCCCAGGTGGGGGTCATGGGGAAAGCTGTCCAGCAGGGCTTCTTCATAGCCAACAACACCGGCTTCGATACGCTCTGCCAGCCAGGGGCAGACAATCCTGGTACAGCCGCCCTTTTTCCCGTTATATTCGGTGCAAAATTTACATTCCACATCCTCCATCTTATATTTGAAGTGAGTGGTTTGACGCATGAATGAAATAGTTCTCCTTTCCCGGACATAAAAATACCGGACAGAGCCGTTTACCCTGTCCGGTGGCAGTCCGATTTGAAATTGTGGTGTTACCACTCCTGACTCCGCTGGCGTTTCTTCATCCAGCCCTCCAGGAGATTGATGATGGTTTCCTCCATCTTCTTCGGAGTATAAGACCGGGGGAAATATTTACGCAGGGTGTCGCTGGTAAATACAATGCGCTCAACCTCCGGCTTTTTCTGCTCCGACATAACAGACAGCATGGTGTCCTCGTTCAGTTCTCCCTTCTGGCTCATTTTTTTCATCCGCTGGGCCTGGGAGAGGGAGGGGGTGGCCTGTTCGCTCTCCATGGTTTCCACCAGAAGGGCCTGTTCCTCTGGTTTCAGATAGGAAATTTCCACAGCCGGGGTCATGGCGATTTTTTTATCGTCCACCATCTGTTGCAGTTCCGGGGATAGCTCGGTAAGGCGGATATACCGCTGAATAGTTCTTGCGCTATCCTCTAACCCTTCTGCTACGATTTCTCTTGTTTTAACGCCACGGAAATTGTGGCCAACTTGAACTGCTCCCCGTCAAGTAGACAGAGAAATAAAATGCAAGATTTTGTCAGGCAGCTCTGCATTGAGCGTGTACCTCCATCGGTGTGCGAACCCCTAGCTGCCGCTGGAGGCGAGAGGAGTTATAATAAGCAACTATAAATGAGCAAATCTGAAAAATGACAAAAAAGAAGGCATAGCCTCAAGTGTTATAATGGAAGCGCGACCAACCACAAAACACGAGAGGGAATGCCTTGTGGAGATTATAACACCGAGAGAGCAGA
>JAAWBZ010000011.1 GCA_022792945.1 Oscillospiraceae bacterium
AGCTCTTGATCGCTTGCTGCTTGTCTTAGCACTTGCCCATTTCTTCTTTTCCTGCGGTCTTGGCCATATTGTGCCCTTCCACATCGGCCTTCACCTCTGCCGGACTGCTTTCGTCAATTCCTGAATTTGCTCATTTATAGAATAGTAAGTGAATTTACACGAATTAGCGATAAGATATATGTGCATATTGAAAAAAAGCATAGCTGCTGTTGATTCCATATATTCCCTGTAGACACTATCTAATACAATCAGCGTCGCTACAGTTTGTTTTTATGGAACGCAGCCTGTGGGCTGCCCTCGTACGCGGACAGAGCCTTCGGCTCCATCCGCGCCCGAGGTTCCTGATTGGCAATCCTACACCACATACAAATTAATAGTAGCTTTGAAGGTATCTGTGAGGAGTCCGGGTTATGGCTTATTCAGCTATCTGTGATACAGCTACGTTAGCGGTATTTCGAACCCGCGACTTTAGATTGCAGAGCTCCTGGCGTAACCATTCGCCTGTTGGTAACCAATCCACGTATAACAGAGTGGCCATCTGCCGGAATCTGTTCCTCCGGACTCCTCTCGTATGTCCTTAAAGCAAAATGACAGGCGCCAGAAAATGTACTCTTGACAAAAGTCACTTCATACCAGCTGTACAATCTTCTCTGACATGGTTTGCTCTCTCCTCTTTGAATGATGTGTCGCTGCTTCATTCTACCAGAAGGCTGCAAACCCTGTCTTTTTTATTTGCGCATCTTATTGTACCTTATCTTTGCATTCCGGCATATGCTTTTCTCCTCTCCTAATGGTGAAGCAATCATAGCCGGAATATGTGAGCAAAGCTATACCCAATACCACCAACAAACTCGCCGCAGACCTGGGCACAACGGAGAAAGCGCAGAAACACCGCCAGCGGTCGCCGGAATCGTTCCGACAGCCGCTGACGGCCTGTTGATTTGCTCGGGATACGAGGGTTCAAGTCTGAAATATCTGCGTTGCATCTCCGGATGCATGATTTTTCGTTAACGTTTCCAGGTTTTTGAAATTAGAATATTTTAGCATCAAAACAATCGATTTTCTGTTGAAAATGTGAAAAACACCGCATTCACACGCGGTGTCTTTCGCCTGCATCTTTTTTGTCAACACAGGGTGGTGCGAGAGAGGAGACTTGAACTCCCACGACTGTTGCCACACGCCCCTCAAACGTGCCTGTCTACCTGTTCCAGCACTCTCGCAGAGAACGTTTATATTATAGCCGGTCGCGCGTGCTTTGTCAACTGAAATTTCCAAATTCCTGCGAAAACTCTTCCTCTTCCCGGACGCATCGGGTTTTCAGGCGGGCCACCAGTGTCTCCAGCGCCGCCAGAACGTGGGGCCGGATGTCGCCGCCCACCAGCACCTGCATCAGGTCGCCGCCCAATGGCAGGCGGCCCTGTGCCAGCCAGACGCGGACGGTCTGGATGCCTGGCAGGCCTCTGGCCTCGGCAACGGCGGCGGAAACCTCCGACTCGTTATAGAAAAAGCGCATGGACGTCACTGCGCGGCTGTCTGCCGCCCCGCCCCGGACCTGGGCCTTGGGCGTCCGGCGGACCACGCCGCGGTGGAACAGGTACATCCCGCAGTCCGCCGCGCCCGGCTCGGCCTTGGCCTCCCGGAGCCACTGGTCCAGGGATGGTGCATCGGCACGGCGGAAATCGCCGTGGATGCCGCCGGTCTTTTCCAGCAGGCGGATGTCGGTAATGACCATGTCCCGCTGCACAGCCTTGCACATGTCGTACACCGTCAGCGCGGCGGCGGACACGGCGCTGAGAGCCTCCATTTCCACGCCGGTGCGGCCCTGGCAGGAGACCTCCGCACGGATATCCACCGCGCAGCGCGCCTCGTCCAGGGTCAGGCGCAGGTCGATGCCGTCCAGCAGGACAGGGTGGCACAGGGGGATCAGGTCCGGGGTGTGCTTGGCGGCCATGACGCCGGCAATCTGGGCGGTGGCCAGCACGTCGCCCTTCTTCACGCCGCCGGAGCGGATCCGCTCGAAGGTCTCCCTGCTCACCAGCACACGGCCACCTGCCGCGGCGGTGCGGCGGGAGGGGGCCTTTTCGCCCACGTCCACCATTTTTGCCCGGCCGTCGTCGTTGAAGTGGGTAAAATCGTCCATGTCAACCTCCGATTTCGTTCATGCTGCGCCCTGCGGCGCTGACGCTCCCAGCGGAGAGCACGCCGTGGCAAGGGGGCTTGTCCAGAATGGCCGCGGCCATGCGCCGGGCCATGCCGGCCTCGCCGAGGCCGCGGATGGGATACTCCGCCGGGGTGTGCAGGCAGGGCTTGAGCCGCCCGTCGGCGGTGAGGCGGATGCGGGAGCAGGCGGCGCAGAAGTGGCTGCTGACCGGGCGGATCAGCCCCACCCGCCCCCGGGCGCCCGGCAGGCGGTACAGCCGCGCTACGCCGCTGCCCGCCGGCTCAGGCCGCAGCTGCGGCAGGCGCTCCAGCACCAAATCACCGGAGCAGAACGCCGCCGGCCCCCAGAGCGTGCCGCTTTCCATGGGCATCAGCTCGATAAATCGGACGTCCAGGGGCGCGTCCTTGGTTAAATTCGCCAGATTTTCGATTTCATTTTCGTTGAAACCGCCGATCAGCACCGCGTTGACCTTCACCTGGTCGAAGCCAGCCCGCAGTGCCGCCTCCAGTCCCGCCAAGGCGTCGGAGAGGACGCCGCGCCGGGTGATCCAGGCATATTTCTCCGCCTCCAGCGTGTCCAGGCTCAGGTTAACCCGGCGGACGCCCGCCGCCCGCAGCTCCGCCGCCAGGGGCGGCAGGAGGGTGCCGTTGGTGGTGAGGCAGACCTCCTCGATGCCGGGGGTCGCCGCCACGCCGCGGCAGATGGGAAGGAGGCTGCGTTTGACCAGCGGCTCGCCGCCGGTGATGCGCACCTTGCGGATACCCAGGGACGCGGCGGCGCGGACGGCGGTGAGCAGCTCCTCCTGGGTCATCATGTCCGCGTGGCGCTTCCTGCAGACGCCCGCCTCGGGCATGCAGTAACGGCAGCGCAGGTTGCACAGCTCCGTGACGGACAGACGCAGGTACGTCACGTCCCGGCCCAGCCGGTCTTTCATGTGCTTTCACCTCAATCTCTCAGCAGCAGAATGGCCTCCGGCGGCAGATGGACCTCCACGATCTCACCGGGAGCGCGGCGGCGGGCCTTGTCCGTCTCCCAGCCCAGGGGCGTCCCGTGGGTCCCCACGGGGCGGAGCAGAAGGGTGACGGAGAAAGGGTTTTCAATGGTCTCCACCACCTCGCAGCGAAAGCCGTTGGGCCCCGGCCCGGGGGCCAGGTCGTGCATCCGGATGCCGGCAAAGGCGGCATCCGGCCGGCTGTCAGGGAGCCCCAGGGAGATGTCCCAGTCCAGGGCCTGGACGCGCCCCGGCCCCGCCGGGCGGATGGCGGAAATATTTTTACAGCCGGTGAGAATGGCCGCCCCGCGGGTCTGTGGGTCGGAAAAGACGGCATCCTTCCCGCCGCAGACCTCCACGCGCCCCCGGCGCAGTACGGCCACACGGTCGGCCATGCGGTAGACCTCATCCCGGCTGTGGGAGACCAGAAGCACGGTTTTGCCAAATTCCCGGATGACCTGCCGGACCTCCTGCTCCATACGGAAGCGGAGGTGGCTGTCCAGCGCCGAGAAGGGCTCATCCAGCATGAGGATGCGCGGCCGGGAGACCAGGATGCGGGCCAGGGCCGTGCGCTGCTGCTCGCCGCCGGAGAGCTGCCCTGGCAGGCGGCCTGCCAGGGGCGTCAGAGCGAAGCGCTCCAGCATCTCATCGGTCCGCGCCCGCCGGTCCGGCGCGCGGCGGCAGCCGGAGAGGATGTTCTCCTGCACGGTCATGTGGGGGAAGAGGGCGTAATTCTGAAAGAGCAGGCCGGCGCGGCGCTTCCGCGGCGGCAGGTCGACGCCGCGTGCGCTGTCGAACAGCGTCTCGCCGTCCACCGCGATCCGCCCCCGGTCCGGCCGCAGGAGGCCCGCGGCGCACCGGAGCGTTGCGCTCTTGCCACACCCGGAGGGGCCCAGCAGGGCCAGGACCTCGTCGCCGGCGTCCAGGCGCATTTCCAGGCGGAAATCGCCCAGCTTTTTTTCCAGCTCCAGCTCCAGGGCCATCTCAGCCGCCCCCTTTCCGCTGCTCCAGCAGGTTCACCGCCAGCAGCACCGCGAAGGAGATGCCCATGTTCACCAGCACCCACCGCAGCGCCAGCGCGTCATCGCCCAGCCGCCAGAGCTGGTAGACGGTGGTGGAGATGGTAGCGGTGCGGCCTGGGGTGTATCCGGCGATCATGCTGGTGGCGCCGTACTCACCCAGCGCCCGGGCGAAAGCCAGCACCACCCCCGCCAGAATCCCGGGACGGCAGCAGGGCATCCGGATGCGCCAGAAGATGTAGGTATTGGAGAGACCCAGGGACTGCCCCGCCTGGGCCAGCGTCTCGTCAAACGCCTCAAAGGCCCCCCGGGCCGTGCGGTACATCAGCGGGAAGCTGACCACGATGGTGGCGAACACCGCCGACCACCATTGCATGGTCAGCCGCACCCCGAACGCCGAGAGGATCCACGCGCCCAGCACCCGCCGCGGCCCCATCAGCCGCAGCAGCAGATAACCCACCACCGTGGGCGGCAGGACCAGCGGCAGGGTCAGGAGCACGTCCAGGGTGCCCTTGACCGCCGGGTGGAGCCGCGCGAGATAGTAGGCCGCCAGGATACCCAGAAGGAACACCGCCGCTGTGCTGATGGCCGCGATGCGCAGGGAATTCCACAGGGGAAAGAGGTCCATCATCCATCCGCCTTTTTAAGTCAGCGGCGTGAAGCCCACCGACGCGAACACCGCGCCGGCCTCATCGCCGGTCAGATATTCCAGGAACGCCTGGGCCGCTTCGCGGTCCGCCGCGTCCTTCAGAACCGCCGCCGGGTAGATCACCTGGCCGCACATCTCCGGCGTGGCCGCGTCCACGGCGGTGAGGCCCGCGGAGAAAGCGTCGGTAGCATAGACGATGCCGCAGTCCACCGCCGCCTCAAAGACCTGAGTGGTCACTTCCTTGACGTTGGAGCCATAGGTGAGGCAGTCCGCCGCGGCCCCGGCGTCGATGCCGTAGAAATCGAAGATCTTCTCCGTGTACTGACCCACCGGCACATCGCCGTTGCCGATGGCCAGATGGATCTCGCCCGCCTTCAGCCGCGCAGCCAGGTCGTCAAAGGACGAAATGTCCGCGGGGTTGCCCTCCGGCACCGCCAGAACCACCTGATTCTCCAGCAGGTCCAGCCGGGTCCCGTCCGCCAGCAGGCTGTCTTCCTCCAGCTGATCCATCTGCTTGGGCGCGGCGGAGATGAAGAGGTCGCATGCGCTGCCCTCCTCAATCTGGGTTGCCAGAGTGCCGGAGGAGTCAAAGTTGAAGCACAGCTCCGCGTCCTTGTAGGTCTCCGAGATCTCTGTCAGCGTCTCGGTCAGCGACGCCGCGGCATATACCGTCAGCTTCGCGTCCTCCTGCCTGCCGCAGCCCGCCAGGGCCGGCAGCAGCACCGCCGCCAGCAGCCACACCAGCGTTTTCTGTTTCATGGGTTGGTCCTCCTGTCAAAAAAGCGTTATTCTTTTAAAAGATATACGCTTATTCTAAACCCAAGGGAGCGGAAAGTCAACCCCAAAATGCCCGCCGGCGCGGCCTGGGCCGCAGCCGGCGGGCAGAAAACGGATTACAGCGTCACGTCGATGCGCTCATACTGCCGTGTGCCGAAGCCCAGGGCTTCCGCGGCCTCAATGGTATACGCGCCCATACGCGACTCCACCCGCTCGAGGAAATGGGCGCGGCCGGGATCGTCCGAGGCGTAAATCAAATCCAGGCACGCCTGGTCCAGTGCCACCGGGTCCAGGGAGGAGAGGATGCCGATGTCGGCCATGCACGGGTCCTCGGCCACGGCGCAGCAGTCGCAGTCCACCGAGAGGTTGACCATCAGGCTCACATAGGCGGCCTTCCCGGGGAAGAGTGCCGCAACGCTCCCCGCCGCGTCGGCCATGGCCTCGCAGAACTGCGCCTGGGGCGCGACATTGGTCCAGAAAGCGGCGGGGTCCTCGTTGACGCCGGCGGAGTGGATCAGGCACTTGCCCGCCGCTGAGGCGCAGCCGATGGACAGCTGCTTCAAAGCACCGCCGAAGCCGCCCATGGGGTGGCCCTTGAAGTGGGAGAGAACCAGGAGGGAGTCATAATTTTTGAGGTCCCGGCCCACCAGGTTCCGCTTCATGACCTTGCCGTTGGGGATTTCCAGCGCCCAGTCGGGACCCTCCCAGTCCAGGATGTCCACCGGGAACTGCGCAGACCAGCCGTGGTCGGCCATGAGCTTTTTGTGGCGCTCGGTGGTATTGCGCGCGCCGTCGTAGGCGGTGTTGCACTCCACCACGGTGCCGCTCACAGCCTCAATGACCGGCCGCAGGAACGCCGGCCGGAGGAAGTTCTGGTTGCCGGCCTCACCGGAGTGGACCTTGACCGCCACCTTTCCCGGCAGCTCCAGCCCCAGCGCCCGGTACATGGCCGCGGCGGCCTCAGGCGTGATGGTTTTGGTGAAATAAACCTTTGCTTTTTCCATATTGCAGTCCTTTGCTTTCCCAGATTTGCGGCAGCTTTGGGGACGCCGCATTGATCCCATGTTAACCATATTCCTATGATACCATTCCCTGCCGGTTTCGTCAAGGCGGGGACAATTCCAGCACAGAGACCCGGGGAGATTCCATCCCCCGGGTCTCTGCTCACTCTGGATTCGTTGAATGCCTGCTCAGCGGCTGTTTTGGAGCACATCGTCCGCCAACGTGCCCAGCACGTTGTATACCCGGAAAAAGGTCTCCAGCCGCGTTGACCCGGTAAGAGCGGAATTTCTGGCCGAGTCCTTTGACATCCATCAGTCGATCAGGCAGCCGTACTGGTCCATGACCGTCAGAATCAGAATTTCCAGCGCGGCGGGGAGGCCGTTATTGGGGTCATCCAGGTCGTATTCCGCGGTCTGGCCGTCCAGGCGGACCAGGACGCGCCTGCCGCCCAGGGGCAGGAAGCCTGTATTCTCCGGACTCTCCTCCAGGCCGCGGCGGGTGTGGAAGAGGGTGAATTTATCCTTGTAGGGCGCGCTGTCGTAGGGACAGAACACAGCGCAGTTGCCGCACTCGTTGCACATCTGATCCACATGGAGGATCTGATGGCTGCCGTCAGGCAGGGCAATCACCACGTTGGCCCGGTTGGGGCAGACGTCGGCGCAGCACTGGCAGACGGTTTTGCACTGGAGGCAGCGCTCTCCCTCGCACTTGGCCGACTCCAGCAGGATGCCCTTCCGGGCCGCGGCGTCGGCGCGGCTGGCCGGATTCGGGGCTTCATAGGCGAACGTCTCATCCAGAACCGCCTGGGCAAAGCGGGCGGCGTCGGCGATGCCCTCCACCACCGTCGCGGGGCCGCGCAGGGCGTCGCCGCCCACGTAGACCTGCCCGTTGGCAAAGTTGGGCCGGCCCTTGAGGTCCACATACACGCCGTTGGCCGCCAGGACCGCGTCGTCCACCCGCTCGCCCACGGCGGAGATCACCGTGTCGCAGGGAATTTCCACCGTCTCGCCGGTCTCCACCGGGCGGCGGCGTCCCGAGGCGTCCGGCTCGCCCAGCCGCATCCGATTGCACACCAGCCTGCCGTCTCCCTGGCGCACCGGGGAGACCAGCTCCAGGAACTGCACGCCGTCGGCCATGGCCAGCTCCAGCTCCTCGGCGTCGGCGGGCATATACTTGCGGGTGCGGCGGTAGACCAGCGTGGAAGATTTGGCCCCGGCCCGGAGGGCCAGACGCGCCGCATCCATGGCCGTATTGCCGCCGCCCACCACGGCCACATGGCCCAGCTCCTCGGTCTTTCCGGCCTTGGCCGCAGCCATCCAGGCGATGACGGGCCTGACGCTGCCGGGGATGTCCAGCCTGCCCGGTTTCCACGCGCCCACAGCCAGGAGGATATGGGTATAGCCCATCTCCTTCAGCTCCGTGGCCGAGGGGGCCGGCGCGCCCAGCCGGAGGTCCACGCCCAGCCTTTGCAGCATGGCGGCGTCCTGGTCAATGGCGCTGCCGGGGATGCGGAATTCCGGGATCACCTGCCGGACGACGCCGCCCAGCTGATTCGATTTCTCGTAGAGGGTCACGGACACCCCGGCGCGGGCCAGGAAATGGGCCGCGGCCATGCCGGTGGGACCGCCGCCGACAATGGCGGCCTTCCGGTCAATCCGGGTGCGGGCGGGCTTTTTCATTTTAGCCAGCACCGCGCCGAAGCCCCGCTCCGCCGCCGCCAGCTTGGCCTCGCGAATTTGTACAGGCCGGTCGTAGAAGTTCCGGGTGCACTTGTCCATACAGTGGTGGGCGCAGATGGTGCCGGTGATGAAGGGAAGAGGGTTTTTCTCCAGAATAACCTCCAGGGCTTCCTCATAGCGGCCCTGGCGGCCCAGCTCGATGTACGCAGGGATATCCTGCCCGATGGGGCAGCCGCCCTGGCAGGGGGCGGTGAAGCAGCTGAGCAGAGGCACCTTGTCCTCCAGCTTGCGCCGGGGCAGGGGCTTGACGGGCTTGCGGTGGCGGCGGTCCTCCCGCACGGCCTCGCTGAGCCGGGCTGCGGCGCGGCAGTCCACGCCGGTGAAGGGAGCGTAGGGCAGCTGCTCCAGCTTTTCGGCGATCTGGGTGAAGCGCTGATAGCCGCCAGGCTTCAGCTCCGTGGTGGCCATGGTGATGGGCCAGATGCCGGCCTCGAAGAGCTTGTCAATGTTGAAATAGTCCGCGCCGCCGGAGTAGGAAATGCGAAGCCGTCCGCCGAACTCCCCGGAGATGCGGCTGGCCATCTCGATGGTCAGGGGGAACAGGGAGCGCCCTGCCATGTACATCTCCTCCGAGGGCAACTCGCCCCGGGTGACGTCCACGGGGAAGGTGTTGGAGAGCTTGAGGCCGAATTCCAGCCCCTGCGCATCCGCCAGGGCCTGGAGGCGGCGGAACATGGGGATTGCGTCGGCGTACTGGAGGTCCTCCTGGAAGTGGTGCTGGTCAAAAGCAATGTAGTCGTAGCCCATGGAATCGAGGATGCTGCGGGCCGACTCATAGCCCAGAATGGTGGGATTGCACTTGACGAAGGTGTGCAGGTGCTTTTCCTTCAGCAGGTACGACGCGATCCGCTCGATCTCGTCCGGCGGGCAGCCGTGGAGGGTGGAGACGGTGACGCTGCGGGAGACGTTGGGGGAGATGGCGTCGATATAGGAGGTCTCTGCGGGGAAGAGGGTGCGCAGCTCCCGAAGGCATTCCTGGAAGATGGACGTGCAGGAGGCATCCGTCATATTGGTCAGGAAGGTGTCGATCTTCTTCCCCTGGATGCCCGCCAGGTCGTAGCCCACGGACATATTAAAGACAAAGCCGCCGCCGTCGCCCAGGCCGTAGAGCCGGGAGATCATCTTGATCGCGCACCAGGCCTTGACGTATTCCTCAAAGGCCTCCTCCACATACAGTTCCGTGGACCATTCGCAGTTGTAGCACTCGTCCTCGGCCAGGATGCAGGGCTTGCTGACGCAGGCAGCCAGCTCCGCGCCGTCCATCTTCTGGACGGTTTTCAGCTCAAAGAACCGCGCGCCGGCGAAGTAGGCGGCGACGATGTTCTGGGAGAGCTGCGTAGCCGGCCCCGCGGCGGGGCCGAAGGGGGTCTCGATGCGCTCGCCGAAGATGGGAAGGGACTTGTGCCCGGCGGTATAGGGCCGGTGCACGCCGAACACGGAGCCTTCTCTCTGGTACTCCGCAGTGATCCAGCGCATCAGGCGGCGGAAGGGGATGGGCGTCATCCGTTCAGACATGGCAGGTTCCTCCTCTTAATAAGTGGTGTGGTTCAGCTCGCCCCAGAGCTTTTTGGATTCCTCCAGGATATGGGCGTTGACCGCTTCCTCGTCCACGCCCACCAGCTGGCGGTCCAGCATTTTCAGATCGCCGCCGATGATGGTGGTCTGGCACTGCCGGCCGGTCATGCCGAAGAGCATATGCCCGTCGATGTTGGCGTCGGAGAAGGGGGTGAAGGGCTTGTAGTCCATGACGATGATGTCCGCCGCCGCGCCGGGCTTCAAAACGCCCAGGGGGGCGTCGAAATATTGGGCGGCGATCCTGGCGTTGTTCTGGAAGAGCATCGCGGTGACCTCGCCCCAGCCCACGTTGGGCATACAGGCGTTGTGCCGCTGGATGGTCAGGGCCGCCTTGAGGGATTCCAGCATATCGTTGGTATACGCGTCGGTGCCCAGGCCCACCAGGATGCCGTGTTTGAACAATTGCAGCACCGGAGAGCAGCCCACGGCGTTGCCCATGTTGGACTCAGGGTTGTTGACGCACATGGTGCCGGTCTCGGCGATCAGCTCCATCTCAGCGGTGTTGACGTGGATGCAGTGGCCCAGCATGGTCTTGGGTCCTAAAATCCCGTGGTCCTGGAGGCGCTGCACCGGACGGCGGCCGTAGTTCTGGAGGGAGTCGTAGACGTCGTTCATGCCCTCGGAGACGTGAATGTGATAGCCGGTGCGGCCGTTGTTGGCCTCGGCCATGCGCTCGAAGGTCTTATCGGAGATGGTGAACAGCGCGTGGCCGCCGAACATGGCTGCGAGCATCGGGTCCTGCTCTTTTTCGCACCAGGAGATGAAATCTGCGTTCTCCCGGATGGCCTGGAGGCACTTTTCCTCGCCGTCGCGGTCGGAGACCTCGTAGCACAGGCACGAGCGGACGCCGAATTCCTTGGCGGACCTGGCGATCTCAAAGAGCGAGCCGGGGATCTCGCAGAAGGAGGCGTGGTGGTCAAAGATGGTGCCCACGCCCTGCTTGATGCAGTCGAGGTACAGCGCGTCCGCCGACGCCCGGGTCCCCGCCAGGGTCAGGTGCCGGTCGATGTACCACCACTGGCCGTCCAGGACCTCGTAGAAATTGGTGGGATTGTACCCGCTGATGGACAGGCCCCGGGCCAGGGCGGAGTAGATGTGGGTGTGGGCGTTGATGAAGGCGGGCATGATGACGCCGCCCCGGGCGTCGATGGCCTTGGCCTGGGGGTACTGGGCGCGCAGGGCTGCCTCGTCCCCCGCTGCGAGGATCGCTGCGCCGTCGTAGACCACCGCGCCCTTCTCAAAATAGGGATGCTCCGGGTCCCGGGTGATGAGCCGTCCGTTTGTCAGAATATACATTTGCAAGCCTCCTCTTTAAGAATAACAAAAAATGTTTCAAACCCAGCTTCGGTTTGAAACACTCCAGCGCAGCGCCGAGTGATAGTTGCAGCCCGTGCGCGCGGCACTTCGTTACAGCTACCAGTCTTAGATTGTAGCTCTATTGTACGACAGCGCGCGGGAAAATGCAACTAAAATTTTACGCTGCCGGCGGTTTTTCTGTGCAAAACCACCGGGGTGTCCCCCAGAGATGGAGCATCTGCCCGCGGTGCTCCGGGAGAGGTGGACATTTTGCACAAAGCCGTCGCGCGCCCCGCCGCCGCCGGAAACTTCGGCGCGTCAGCGCGCCAAAGCGATTTTGTAAAAAGGTTTTAAAAAAACGAGACCGCCTGTAAAAACCTCAGGAAACCCCTGGAAAAACTACAGAAAGAGAGCAATGTGCACACGTCTAAAAACCGGGAAAGGCTGGATTTTGTCTGCTTTTCCAATTGTCTCCGACGCTGTGCGGCGCTATAATAAAAGCGTAAGACATCTAAAAAACTTGTGATATTGCACAAACGCAATGGAAATGGAGCTGCTATGCTGAAAAATGCGTATTTGAAGCGTGTCTATGACGACACTGTGCAGAATAACCCCGCGCAGCCGGAGTTTTTGCAGGCGGTGGGAGAGGTATTCGAGTCCCTGGAGACCTATGTGGCGGCGCGCCCGGAGCTGGAAAAGGCCGGCATCATGGAGCGCCTGGTGGAGCCGGACCGGATGGTTACCTTCCGCGTCGCCTGGGAGGACGACCAGGGCCGCGTCCGGGTGAACCGGGGCTACCGCGTCCAGTTCAGCTCGGCCATCGGTCCGTACAAGGGGGGCCTGCGGTTCCACCCGTCGGTCAACGCCTCCATTATCAAATTCCTGGGGTTTGAGCAGGTGTTCAAGAACAGCCTCACCTCACTGCCCTTGGGCGGCGCCAAGGGCGGCTCCAACTTTGACCCCAAGGGCAAGAGCGACGGCGAGGTCATGCGCTTCTGCCAGTCCTTCATGACCGAGCTGCACCGCCACATCGGCGCGCGCTGCGACGTCCCTGCCGGCGATATCGGCGTGGGCGGACGGGAAATCGGTTTCCTGTTCGGGCAGTACAAGCGCCTGCAAAACCAGTTCAACGGCGTTCTCACCGGCAAGGGCCTCCGCTTCGGCGGCAGCCTGGCCCGCACCGAGGCCACGGGCTACGGCCTGCTGTACTTCACTCAGGAGATGCTGCGGCACCTGAAAAACGACAGCGTCGCCGGCAAGACTATCGTGATCTCCGGCTCGGGCAATGTGGCCATCTATGCGGTGGAGAAGGCGCAGGCGCTGGGAGGCAAGGTCATTGCCATGTCCGACTCCCAGGGCTATATCCACGATCCCGCGGGCATCCGCCTGGACGTGGTCAAGCAGATCAAGGAGGTGGAGCGGGGCCGTATCCGGACATACGCGGAGCGAGTCTCCGGCGCGGAGTATCACGAGGGCTGCCGCGGCATCTGGTCGCTGCCCTGCGACCTGGCGCTGCCCTGCGCGACGCAGAACGAGCTGGACCTGGAGGGGGCCAAGCTGCTGGTAGCCAACGGCGTACAGCTGGTGGCGGAGGGGGCCAATATGCCCAGCACCGCGGAGGCAGCGTCGTATTTCCAGGCGAACGGCGTGCTCTTCGGGCCGGCCAAGGCGGCCAACGCCGGCGGCGTGGCCACCAGCGGGCTGGAGATGAGCCAGAACTCCATCCGGCGCAACTGGAGCTTTGAAGAGGTGGACGCGAAGCTGCACGACATCATGGTGAACATCTTCCGCCAGGCCGCGGAGGCCGCGGAGGCGTGCGGCGTACCGGGCGACCTGATCGTGGGGGCGAACGTGGCGGGCTTCCGGAAGGTTGCGGACGCTATGCTCTCCGAGGGCGTTTATTAAAGGACAGACGGCTTTGAAAACCGCCCCAGGGGGCTTCCCCGGGGCGGTTTTGTTCTGCACCGGCGATATTGACATCCATACACTTCTCTGGTAAAATATACACATATACATATTTCTAATGACGCTGTAGGGGGAAACGCCATGAAGCAGACTTTTGGCATGAGCCAGCGGGGAGACCTGGACGAGGCGCTCCGGGGAATCTCACAGCCGCAGTTTTTAATGATGATCTCCAACCCAAAGCAGTTTGACGCGCATGTGGCCATGCTGGAAAAGCGCTTTCCAGGCGTGCCCAGCATCGGCTGCGTCGGGATGGGCTACCGGCTGGAGGTGGCGGAAAACGGTGTGGCGGTGGTCGCGTTTTCCGACGGTGTGGCTGCGGTAGCCAACGTACTCGAGCAGGCGTCCACTATGCCGGTGAAGTACATACAGCGCATGGAGGACGATGTGCAGCGGCTGGGCGGCACCGGCCGGGATACGGTGTGCATCGACTTTTGCGCCGGCAACGATGCCTGCGTGCTCACAACAGTCTATACCGTCCTGCGCCGGCGGGGCATCGGCCTGATGGGCGGCACCGGCGGTGAGGGGCGCGTGGCGGCCAACGGGCGGATCTATGAGGACGCGGTGGCCTATGCCCTGGTGCGCAATCTGGGCGGCCGGGTCAAGACCTATAAGGAAAATATCTACCGCCAGATGGAGGGCTATCGCTTTGTCGCCTCCAACACCAACCGTGCCAGCTACCTCATTGGCTCGCTCAACGGCAAGAGCGCCAAGCAGGTGTACAAGGAGATTCTCCACGTCTCTGACGAGGAAATCCTCACCCGGACCTTCCAGAATCCGTTCGGCAAGCTCAACGGAGACGACGTCTATATCATCTCTATCAAGGACATTCAGGGCGGCGCGCTGACCTGCTACCGGCAGGTGAACGACTCGGATGTGCTGGTGCTGATGGAGCTGGGGGACTTCCGCGCCACCGTGCAGGAGACCATCCGGCGCATCAATCATGAGTTTCCGCGGCGCTCGGCGGTCTTTTCGGTGAATTGTCTGTTCCGCTACAAGCTGTTCACCGAGCGGGGCTATATGCAGAATTACCTGCGGGACATGTCGGCGCTGGGCAACCACGTCGGGTTCGTTGGCTACGGCGAGCACTACAACGACCGCTTTGTGAACCAGTCCATGTCCTGTGTGGTCTTTGAATGAGGGAGGGGACGGCTATGCTGAGGAAACGGAAAGAACGCGCCGCGCAGGCACAGGAGCCGCAGGGGCTGTACCCGGTGCTGCACGTCGCAGGCAGTCTGAAGGCGTACCAGCAGGAGCTGGTGAAGAAGGAGGTTGCCTCCCTGTGGGAGCTGAACCAGGTGGAGAGCTCCTTCAAGGACGTTTTAAAGGAGGGCGACCGCTTTCAGTCCAAGCTGCAGGACCTGGGCGCGTCTTTCGCCAACATCAACGAGACCGCCGGACAATTCGGCCAGGTGCGCGGGGAGATCGGACAATCGGTCCAGGCGGCCCGGGGGCAGATGGAGGAGCTGGAGCAGACCTCGGTACAGGTCCAGCAGTCCTACGACGCCATGACAGGGACCTTCAGCCAGCTGGCTGAGGCTATCCGCGGCATCCAGCAGTCCATGGGCAAGATCGTCTCCATCGCCGAGCAGACCAACATCCTGGCCATCAACGCCGCCATTGAGGCGGCCCGGGCCGGCGCCGAGGGGCGGAGCTTTGCCGCGGTGGCGACGCAGGTGAAGAAGCTGGCCGAGGAGATCAAGGACCTGGCCGGCGAGGTGGACGGCGGTGTAGGCGAGGTGGAAACGCGCGCCGGGGAGCTGAGCCGCTCCATTGCCGCCTCGCAGCATACTCTGGGCCAGAACGCCGGCATCGTCAGCGAGGCGGAGGGCAGCTTTGGAAAGATCACGGCGGCGGCGGAGGGCGCCATGGAGGTGCAGACCGGCATCGCTGCGGTCATCGACGCCGCGCAGCAGGAGCTGGCGCTTTTGTGCCAGTTCTTCGACCGGATCAAGGGGCAGTACCAGGAGGTCGTCCGGCATATCGACTCCGCCAGCCGCCTGGGCACCACCAAGAGCGCCATGTTCGAGGATATGGACAACATGATCTCCCAGCTCCCGCCTATCATCGGCGAGCTGGAGGCAAAGGGATAAGAAGGAAGGTGCGCTGGGGCGCACCTTCCTTCTTGGAGGATTTCTTGAACCTGTAAGCGCCGCGGGACAGCTTGCATTTTTACGCGCCCTGTGGTATGATGAACATGCAGAATTTCCTGAGAAGAAGTGAAAAGGAGTGCATTTGTATGAAAAAAAGACCGGTTTTCCTGGCACTGGCGGTGCTGCTGGCGCTGGCGCTGTGCGTGCCGGCGCTGGCGGCGGACTACACGTTCACGGACCGCAGCGGCAATACGCGCACAGTCAAGGACGGGGAGTATTCCTTCGCCACGCGGGTGGTGGAATTCACACCCGGTGATCCCTGGACCGATCACGCGGGCAGTCAGGATGCCGACGCCGTCCTGGGCCAGCCGGATTACGAGAAGGAGGATACCTACCAGGCCATGAGCCTGGGCGCAGGCGGCGTTCTGGTGCTGGAGTTCGACGTGAACATTGTGGACGGCGAGGGCGACGACATCTATGTCTTTGAGGTCGGCCCCGCGGCGGAGGCCACCCGGGTGGAGGTCAGCGCAGATCTCAAAACGTGGTACGAGGTGGGCACCGCCCAGGGCGAGACCGCCGGCGTGGACCTGCACGGCAAGGCGCCCGAGGACGGCCGCTTCCGCTATGTCCGCCTCACCGATTTGAAGGAGTACCCTCGCGGTGATTGGCCCGGCGCGGACATCGACGCGATTCTGGCGCTGAACTCCAAGCCCGTCACCAACGCCTGGGCCGAGAACGAAATCGACCGGGCGCAGGAGTACGGCCTCATCCCGGAGATTCTGGAGGGCGCGGTGCTGACCGAGCCCATCACCCGGCTGGAGTTTGCCGCCGTGGCGGTCAAGACCTATGAAAAGCTCTCCGGCACTGCGGCGCTGCCCGCCACGGTGAATCCCTTTGCCGACTGCGCCGACGTGGAGATGCTCAAGGCGTATAATTTAAATGTGGCCGTGGGCGTCGGGCCGGACCGTTTTGCGCCGGACGAGCTGCTCAACCGCGAGCAGGCAGCCACCATGCTCACCCGGGTCTTTAAACGGGCTACCATGCCCGGCTGGAGCTTTGCCGAGGACAGCAGCTTCCCGCTGAGCTACGTCAGTCCGGCTCTCTTCGCCGACGACAGCCAGATCTCCGCCTGGGCCAGGGAGAGCGTGTACTTCATGGCGGCCAACGGCATCATCACCGGCATGGGCGATAACCGCTTCGCCCCGTCCAACGCCACCTCCGCCCAAGTTGCCGCCCGCTACGCCAACGCCACCCGCGAGCAGGCCCTGGTCATCGCGGTGCGGATGGTGGAGAACTTGTCCTGAACTGGCGAATCTGTCCGGCCTGTGCTACATCAACCGGGAGAGCAAGGACGCCGCTCGTATTACAATGAACACCGCCAGCGTGAGTATGTATGGCTGGATCAGATGGAAGAGACATCGCCCAGATGCGGAAAATCGTGCTGACAGATACAGAGCGGTTCGCATACAGCGGTTATTTCGCCTACCGCTCATTCCGCAGCTATGGTGGTGAGAAATTGACACTGTGGAATTGGGATTCGGCTCCCGAAAGGGGTCCAGGGCGCTTATGGCGCAGTCAAACACCACCTGTCCGGTTATGGGAAACGATGAGATGGCGATGCACGAAACCACGGCATTGACGGCGAAGTGGAATGTGTATCTCTGTTTGCCTGACCTGAGCGCAGCTGTACTGATCGCAGGGGCCTATGCTTCTAACCGACATAGGGAGGCCTTTGATCTGCAGCTGCCGGTCTGCTCAAGGCATCCGTGTGCAATTTTGAAAGAAAATAATGCGGAGTGTCCCGCAAGGTACTCAAATCCCATAAGGACACTCCGCATGGTCCCCCGACCGATTTCAAATCCGAACTTTTAATTTCATCAAAAGTGACCTGTTCCGAGCCTTCTTTAATAGTGACTGAATTTACAAAGCTGTCAATCAGTCGTCGGCGCTCATCAAACTGGGGCACAGCCAAAGTACGGAACCGGCAAATCCAATAGGTCACGTCCTCGCAGGAAAGCAGAGGGTGTTTCATTTCTTTCTGAATGACTTGCAATTCAATCTTCTGCTTGGCGTCCTTCAACTCATCCAGGCGCTGCTTTCCCGTTCCTGCAAATCCATTATTGTATCTGTTATGTACTCCACAAAAGCGTCATCCATGATTTTTGCCATCACAGAGTTGACAACAGCATTTTCCAGCGGCAGCTTTTTGACGCTCTTGTGCGTGGCGTTGCAGGTGTGATTTTCTTTTTGTTCTCACACTGGTGCCGCTTTCAACCCACCATCAGGGCCCCGCAGGTGCCGCGGAATAATTTTGTCGTCAGCAGATAATCATCCTCCGCCTTATGCCGGGCGGGGGCCTTTCTGTTTTTCGCCAGCTTGTTTTGTACCCGGTCAAAAAGGTCCTGGGGAACAATGGTGGAGATGCCATTGGGAATGACGATCTCCCGATATTTGTACTCACCCAGAAACTTTCGATTGTGGAGGATCGCCGCCACAAATTTAGGTCGATTGCTTTGCCCCGAACGGTAGTCACGCCTGTATCAATGTGAAGAAAATCCAACGGCTCATGCGTAAGTACGGCCTGTATTGCCCCATCCGGCAAGCCAAGCCCTGCCGCAGGATGGCAAAGGCAATCCGTACCAACACGGCGGCGGACAATCTGCTCAACCGGGAATTTGAACAGCATGGACCGCGCAGAGTCCTCCTGACTGACATTACTTACATCCTATCGCGGCGTTTTCTGCTACCTGTCCGCCATCCTGGACGCCTTTACAAAGCAAGCCCTGGCGTATGTCCTCAGTCCATCCCTGTGAATTGGACTTCGTTCTGGAGACAGTCCATATCCTGATACAGAAACACGGCGTCTCCATGGATGCGCAAACGCTGGTTCACAGTGACCAGGGCTGCCACGATATCAGCTTGCGTTTCATCCAGATCCTCAAAGACAGCAGCCTGCGGCAGTCCATGTCCCGCAGGGGCAGCTGCTGGGATCATGCTCCACAAGAGAGCTTCTTCGGCCAGATGATTGGATCGACTATTATAACAACGATCGTTATCAGTGGCAGCTGGCAAAGCTCTCGCCAAATGCGTTTTGCCGTTCCCTTGTTTCTGGCGTTTATCCGTTGCTGGGCAAACCATCATCCGATGCAAAGCTCGATCCCATTTGACTTTGCTTATCTTTTTATTGTATTTCAATTTGTCCTTGACATTGGGTACACTTTATTCCGACGACGGTTTATCCAACGACGGCGGCAAAGAAACAGGCTGTTCGTAAATGATGTACTCGTTGCTGCTGAACTTGCCGCTTTCGTCCGTGGTCTGGTGGCGCTCAATGTACCCGGCCCGCTCCACTTCGTTGACAGCGGAACGAATAGCGTCCTTATCTGCGGCAGCAGGCCCTTGGCTGGTCTCCCGATATTTCTCCTGTACCCGCCTGACATACTGCTCCTTCAATTTAGCATGCCGGGAGACAGGCCGTTTTGTTATGCCCTACTGCGGACGATTTCATGATCACTGGTGAATCGCCGGAATTTTTGCACGACAGGGTTCTCCCCATTGTAAAAACTTTCTTGGCTGAGCGCGGTTTGCAGCTTTCGGAAGAAAAGACCGTTATTACACATATAGACGATGGCTTTGACTTCTTGGGCAAAAACATCCGCAAATACAACGGAAATCTGCTCATAAAACCGGCAAAAACCTCAATCCAATCTTTCCTCGGCAAGGTACGGGATATTATCAAGAGCAACAAATCCACCAAGCAGGACACGCTGATTCGCAAGCTGAACCCCGTCATTCGCGGCTGGGTGCTGCCGGCCAGATGCTGGAGCAGCACGATCTTGAACAGTACCACCGGAGCGACGCCGGACCGTCCTTCTTCCTCACTGTACAGCGGCTCCACAATTTCATATAGTTTCCTGAAATCTACCGCTTTGTCCACCTTCCGCAGCATGTGTTCCCGTGGCACCAGCCTCTCTGTATCCACCAGTTCCACCATGCCTCGCTCCATTTTTCCCTTCTCCACTATTTTTCTCACCCTGCTGTGTTTTGCCTTTTACAGTAAAAAGTCTGCACCTTCGCAGACTTTTTCGACAGGCTGAGACCTGACCTGTGGCCCTGTCTTTTTGAGCGCCTGCCGGCGCTCCTTCTTGTATTTTCTGTCGTTTCATGTTATTCTATGGACTAGGAGAGATCCATTTTTCAGCACTGCCAGCAGCGGTAGACGGCGGACCTCCTGAGAAGAAGGGCTCCCCAAGGGTCATATCCGAAGTTCTTCAGCTTTGTCTTGTCATCATCGGCGTTTGCTGCCTGTTCATGCAGGATTTCAAAAAGAAGTAACCGCCTAGGCCTAACCAGCGGTAACTTCTTTTAACAGCTAGGAGGCCAGCCGTTTTACCGGCAGCGTCCTTTCTATATTCAGTGCAACACCCTCCCCCCGAATTGTTAAGCACCCAAAGGAGCCGATCCCATGCGCTATCAAAACCAGATCCACCCAGAGCTTCGGCGCATCGCCCGGCGCGTCCCCTATAACCGGGCGGTCATCCGCTGTGCCAATCTCTTCCTGGCGGCAGCACTTCGCCTCACCCGCGTCCCGGCGGACGTGACCCGGGCACAGATCACGCTGGCCGGCAGCGGCCTGCCCTTCCGGACGGAAATTTTCACGCCGGCGGACGCGGCGGGCGCGCTGCCGTGCCTTCTGTATCTCCACGGCGGCGCGTTCAGCTACCGGGCCTCCGTCCATCACAAGAAGCTGGCGTGCCTGTACGCGGCGCAGGCGCGCTGCAAGGTCTTTTTCCCGGATTACCATCTGGCGCCCAAGCACCCCTATCCCGCCGCCTATCAGGACGCTTTGGCGTTATACCGCCACCTCACGGCCCACGCCGGGGCGCTGGGCATCGACCCGGAAAAGATCGGCGTGGGCGGGGACAGCGCCGGCGCGGCCCTGGCCGCGCTGGTGACGAACCGGTGTGAACAGGAGGCCCTGCCGCTCCCCTGCCTGCAAATGCTGGTGTATCCTGTCACCGACGCCGCGATGGAGACGGCCTCCATGCAGAAATACACCGACACGCCGCTGTGGAACGCCAAGAGCACCCGGCGGATGTGGCGCTGCTACGGCGGGGGGCTGGACGCCTCCCCGATGCACGACCGCCTGCCGCGGTGCATCCCGGACACGTACCTGGAAACGGCGGAATTCGACTGCCTCCGCGACGAGGGCGCGCTGTACGGCGAGAAGCTGCGGGCAGCGGGGGCCCGTGTGACGCGCAACGACACCCGCGGCACCTTCCACGGGTACGACGCAGCCCTCGGCACCTCCGTCGCGGCGGAGAGCATCCGGCGGCGCGTCTCCTTTCTGCGCCAAGCGTTCGGCGGCGCAAAATTCGTTGACAGTGGGGAGAAAGCATGGTAAAATAGCCGCAGATTCGCTTCAGGGTATCATAGAAAATCGGAGAATACGCAGGAGGCAGTTTTATGGGCTATTTATTCACCGGCGGTCATGTGTGGACGGGCTCCGCTTTCCAGGCGCTGGATGTGGCGGTGCGCGATGGCCGTGTTGTTTCCGTTTCCCCTTCCCTCCCGCGCGAGGGGCTGGAAGTCTTTCAATTGAATGGCCGTTGGCTGGTTCCGGGTTTCGTGGATGTACATGTTCATCTTCGTGAGCCCGGTTTTTCTTATAAAGAGACGATTCTCACTGGCACCCGGGCCGCCGCCGCCGGCGGCTATACCCAGGTGCTCTCCATGCCGAACCTCTCCCCCGTCCCCGACGGCCTGCCGCAGCTGGAGGCCCAGCTGGGCTTGATCCGGCGGGACGCCGTGGTCCGGGTCCTGCCCTACGGGGCCATCACCCGGGGCGAACAGGGCGAGGCTCTCTCGGACATGGCGGCTATGGCCCCCCTGGTGGCCGGCTTCTCCGACGACGGGCGGGGCGTGCAGTCCGAGGCGATGATGCGCGGGGCCATGGAAGCCGCCAAGCGCCTGGGCCGGCCCATCGCGGCCCACTGCGAGGTCAACGGCCTCCTCCGCGGCGGCTGCGTCCACGACGGAGACTGGGCCAGGGCCCACGGCTTCCCCGGCATCTGCTCCGAGAGTGAGTGGCGGCAAATTGAGCGGGACCTCCGCCTGGCGGAGGAGACCGGGTGCCAATACCACGTCTGCCACATCTCCGCCAAGGAGAGCGTCGCCCTGATCCGGGACGCCAAGCGCCGCGGCCTTCCCGTCACCTGCGAGACGGGGCCTCATTACCTGGTCCTCTGCGACGAGGACCTCCAGGACGACGGCCGCTTCAAGATGAACCCGCCCCTCCGCAGCCGCGCCGACCGCGAGGCCCTGCTGGAAGGGCTGCTGGACGGGACCATTGACTGCATCGCTACCGACCACGCCCCACACAGTGCAGAAGAGAAGTCCAGGGGCCTCCGGGGCAGCGCCATGGGCATTGTGGGGCTGGAAACCGCTTTCCCGGTGCTCTATACCGCCCTGGTCCAGCCGGGGCTTGTACCGCTGGAGGTCCTGTTGGACCGCCTCATCGTCCGCCCCCGCCGCATTTTCGGCCTGCCGGGGGGAGAGATCGCCCCGGGCGCGCCGGCGGACCTGACGGTTCTGGACCTGGACGCGCCCCACATCATCGACCCCGCCGGGTTCTTCTCCCGGGGGCGGGCCACGCCCTTCGCCGGGATGGAGGTCTCCGCCGCCGCGGCACTGACCCTGTGCCGCGGCGAGATCGTCTTTCAACGGGAGGCAACGCCATGAATCAGACCCAAATGACCCTTACCGCCGCCCGCTCCCTGACCCGGGACGTCTGGGAGCTGGCCTTCGAGGGGGACACCTCGGCCATCGCCCGGCCCGGGCAGTTCGTCAACATCGCCGTGGAGACACAGTTCCTCCGCCGGCCCATCTCCGTGTGCGACTGGTCGGCGGGGCGGCTGCGTCTGGTCTGCCGCGTCCAGGGTCCCGGCACCCGGGCCATCTGCGGCGCGGCCCCAGGCACAAAATTCGACATGCTCATGGGCCTGGGCAACGGCTACGACATCGGAAAATCCACCAGGCGCCCCATCCTCCTGGGCGGCGGCGTGGGCGTCCCGCCGCTCTACGGCCTGGCCAAGGCGCTCCTTGCCGCGGGCATCACGCCTGTGGTGGCCATGGGCTTCGGCACCCGGGCGGAGGTATTTTATGAGGAGGAATTCCGCGCTTTGGGCTGTGAGGTCCGCGTGTCCACGGTGGACGGCAGCTGCGGCGAGAAGGGCTTCGTGACCCAGCTGGCTGCCGGCACCGGGTGCGACTACGGCATCTGCTGCGGGCCGGAGCCGATGCTGCGGGCCGTCCACCGGCTGGACCAGCTGGCAGGTGGGCAGTTCAGCTTCGAGGAGCGCATGGGCTGCGGCTTCGGCGCGTGCATGGGCTGCTCCTGTGAGACCAAATACGGCCGCAAGCGCATCTGCAAGGACGGCCCCGTCCTTTTGAAGGAGGAGATCGTATGGTAGACCTGTCCGTCACCCTGTCCGGCCTCCGGCTGGACAACCCCATCATCCCCGCCAGCGGCACCTTCGGCTACGGGCGGGAGTTCGCGGAGTGGTATGATCTGGATATTCTGGGAAGTATTTCCTTCAAGGGCACCACCGCCACGCCCCGCTTCGGCAACCCCACTCCCCGCATCGCCGAAGCCCCCGCGGGGATGCTCAACGCCGTGGGCCTCCAGAATCCCGGCATTGACGCAGTGATCGCCCAGGAGCTGCCGTGGCTGGCGGCGCACTTCCACAAGCCCCTCATTGCCAACATCGGCGGCTTTTCCATTGCGGAATATGAGGAAAACTGCCGGAAAATCTCGGAATGCCCCCAGGTGGGCATCCTGGAGATAAATATCAGCTGTCCAAACCTCCACTGCGGCGGGCAGAACTTCGGCACCACCGCCCAGGGCGCGGCCCAGGTCACCCGGGCCGTTCGAGCCGTGACGGACAAGCCCGTCTACATGAAGCTCAGCCCCAACGTCACCGACATCGCCGAGATCGCCCGGGCCTGCGAGACCGAGGGAGCCGACGGCCTCAGCCTCATCAACACGCTGCTGGGGATGCGCCTGGATCTCAGGACCCGCCGGCCGGTGCTGGCCAACGGCACCGGGGGCCTCTCGGGCCCGGCACTGCTGCCCATCGCGGTGCGCATGGTCTACCAGGTCTACGAGGCGGTGAAAATCCCCATCATCGGCATGGGCGGCGTCAGCCGCGCCGAGGACGCGGTGGAGCTGATGCTGGCCGGGGCCAGCGCGGTGCAGGTGGGCGCGGCCAACCTGAAAAACCCCTGCGCCTGCAAGGAAATCATTGAAGCCCTGCCGCCGCTTCTGGAGCGGCTGGGCGTCCAACATATTTCAGAACTGACAGGAGGCGCGCATTCATGAACAAAGACGTCATCATCGCCCTGGATTTCCCCGGCAAGGCTGAAACCCTGGACTTCCTGGGCCAATTCACCGGCCGCAAGCCCTTCGTGAAGATCGGCATGGAGCTTTACTACGCCGAGGGGCCGGAGATCGTCCGGGCGATCAAGACCCGGGGGCACCGGATCTTCCTGGACCTCAAGCTCCACGACATCCCCAATACGGTCAAGCGGGCCATGGCGGTGCTCAGCCGTCTGGATGTGGACATGGTCAACGTCCACGCCGCCGGGGCATCTGCCATGATGCGCGGCGCGCTGGAGGGCCTGACCCGGCCCGACGGCACCCGCCCGCTGCTCATCGCCGTGACGCAGCTGACCTCCACCGACCAGGCGGCGCTGCAAAAGGAGCTGCTCATCGACGTGCCCATGGAGGAGACCGTCCTCCGCTACGCCAAAAACGCCGCCGAGAGCGGCCTGGACGGTGTGGTCTGCTCGCCCCTGGAGGCACAGGGGGTCAAGGCCCGCTGCGGCGCGTCCTTCCTGACGGTGACGCCGGGCATCCGCTTTGCCGACGGCGACGCGGGCGACCAGAAGCGGGTGATGACCCCCGAGCGGGCCGGGCAGGGCGGCAGCGACTACATCGTCGTGGGCCGGCCCATCACCCAGGCGGCGGACCCGGCGGCGGCCTACGCCCGGTGCCTGCGGGAGTTCCTGGGCGCGTAAGGGGGCGGGCGCGTGGACGGTCCTGATTTCCTCGAGCTGTTTGAGCGCCGCATGGCCCAGCCGCCGCCCCCCGTGGAAGCCCAGCTGGAAACCCTGCGCCGCCTGGGGCTCCGTCTGACGCCGGAGGCGGAGGCCGCCTGCGTCCCCGACCCGCCCTACCTCCCGGTGCTGGAGGCCCTGGGCCGTGGGCGGTACGACCCGGTCCTGGGGGTGTGGACCCCCACCTCCCGGCAGGTCTTTTACATGGACGAATGGGCCGAGTGGGCGGATGAGATCTACCCCCTCTACTTCCAGGGCCTGGAGAGCATCGCGGAGGACCAGGTGTTCTTCCGGGAGATCTTCGCGGACTTCCGCTCGGTGGACCGGGAGACGGGCAGCGGCACGGTGCCCATCTCCCTGGAGCTGAACCGCCGCCCCCTCTGCCTCACGGCCCGGTTTTACGCCGACGGGCCGGACTGCACGATCCTGAACGGCGTCAACCGCGCCCTGGCGGCCCAGGGCGTGGAGAAGCGCTTCTTCTTCACCGACGGCGGCCGCGGCGAGGTGGTGTTCTTCTGCACCGCGGCCTGGGCGCGGCAGTTTGAGGAGGCCACCCTCTGCTGGACCTCCGACTGGCATCTGACGGAGGTGGACGTATGAAAAAGGCATTGCCGGCGCTGTTTCTCTTTGCCGCGGTGGTGGCCGTCATCGCCTGGGACCGCCGCGGCGGGCAGACGCCGCCGTCGTGGACGCCGTTCTCCTCCTACAGCCAGCCGCAGCCGGTCCCGCCGGAGACCCAGGCGGAGGTCCTGCGGGCGCTGGGCCTGGAGCTGACACCGGAGGCCGAGGCCGCGGCGTCGGCGGAGTATCCTTATGAGCCGGCGCTGATGGCTCTGGGCTACGGCGAATACGACTGGGAAACGGATACCTGGACGCCCACCTCCCGCCAGGTTTTCTACATGGACGGCGAGGTCGTCACCATCGAGGGGATGTATGATCTCCTGTTCCAGGGTCTCGAGAGTATTTCCCGGGACGAGCTGACCTTCACGGAGGTCCAGGCCGACTTCTCCGGCGCAGATTGGAAGATGGATACGGGGACGGTCCCGGTGTCCTTCCGGGTGAACGAGGTCGAGGGCCGCTTCGAGGCGGTTTGGATGGGCGATTGGATCGATTTCGGCGTCCTGGACACGGTCAACAGCTGCCTGACAGGCGAAAAGCGCTTCTATTTCACCTACGGCGGCCAGGGAGAGATCATTTTCTACTGCGACGCCGCCTGGGCCAAGGACTTCACCGCCCAAACAGGCCTCCCCCTCTGGGACCGCCAGGACGCGGGGATGTGGCTGCCATGAAGCGTATGATTTATCTGATTTTGTCGTTTCTCCTTCCTCTGCGCCTGCGCGGCAGAGCCGGAAGCGCCCGCGGCGCGGCGCATCCCCGGCCACCTCGGCGGACCGGCGGCGATGGATGTGCCAACGGTGGGTACGGTGCATTTTGCGGCGGAATATGGCAATATGGCGCCGCCGGCAATGCGCCCCGCCGAGATTCCCTGGGAATACCTGCAATTGGCCTCTTACGTCCGGGACTCCCTGCTGGTGCGGCAGCTGAATGCGGACATGGCGCTCTGTTTCGGGCCATGACAGGACAGCCGATATGAGAAAGCGTCCAATCTGCCGGCGGGCACCTGACTTTCATACAGGTCGCCGTGGTCTTTTCCCCGGGCCGGACTGCGCTGGCCCTGACAGAACTCATGGAGCGGTCCATTGCCCCTACATCTACACCCGCTGGGTCCATACCGCCTTTCCGCTGCCGAATAAATTAGAAAACAGCGATCTTCCTTATTTTTGCAATTCTAAAGAAGGAGTTTTGAATATGAACCTGGAACGCACCATTGCCCACGATCTTCTGTCGATCCACGCCGTGTTCCTGCGGCCGGATCAGCCCTTTACCTGGGCCAGCGGGATCATCAGCCCCATCTACTGCGACAACCGCCTCACCCTCACCGCGCCGGAGGTCCGCACCCATGTGGAAAACGGCCTCTGTGAGCTGATCCGCCGGCACTGCCCCGACGCCGAGGTCCTCATGGGCACCTCCACCGCCGGCATCGCCCATGCGGCCATCTGCGGCCACATCCTGGGCCTGCCCATGGGCTACGTCCGCTCCGGCAGCAAGGACCACGGACGCGGCAACCGAATCGAGGGCCGCCTGGAGAAGGGCCAGAAGGCGGTGGTCGTGGAGGACCTGATCTCCACCGGCGGCAGCTGCATCGAGGTGGTGGAGGCCCTCCGCGAAGCCGGCGCGGAGGTGCTGGGCATCGTAAGCATCTTCACCTACGGGATGCAGCGCGGCTTGGACCGCCTGGCTGCGGCCAGGGTCCAGAATCACAGCCTTTCCAGCTTCGACGCCGTCTGTGAGGTCGCCGCTGAGGAGGGCTACATCAAACCCGAGGACATCGCGCGGCTCCAGGCCTTCCGCGCCGACCCGTCCGACGACAGCTGGAGAAAGTGAGGCACCTATGAGACATCTGATCGACATCCAAGACCTCTCGGTGGAGGAAGTGGACGAGCTGATCCATACCGCCGAGGACATCATCGAAAACCCCGAAAAATACGCCGAGGCCTGCCGCGGCAGGAAGCTGGCCACCCTCTTCTTCGAGCCCTCCACCCGCACGCGCCTGTCCTTTGAGGCGGCCATGCTGGACCTGGGCGGGCGGACGCTGGGCTTCTCCGACGCGGCCACCTCCTCGGCCTCCAAGGGCGAGACCGTGGGCGACACGGTGCAGGTGGTCAGCTGCTACGCCGACATCATCGCCATGCGCCACCCCAAGGAGGGCGCTCCCTTCGCCGCCGCCCAGGTCTCCCGCGTCCCCATCATCAACGCCGGCGACGGCGGCCACAACCATCCCACCCAGACCCTCACGGACCTGTTGACCATCCACCGCGAGCGGGGCGATCTGAACAACCTGACCATCGGCTTCTGCGGCGATCTGAAGTTCGGACGGACGGTGCACTCCCTGGTCAGTGCCCTGTCCCGCTACACCGGCATCCAGTTCATTTTCATCGCCCCCAATGAGCTGCGCATCCCCGACTATGTGAAGGAGAACACTCTCGACCCGCTGCACCTTCCGTACCGCGAGGTGGAGAGCATGGAGGAGGCCATGCCGGAACTGGACGTCCTCTACATGACCCGGGTGCAGAAGGAGCGGTTCTTCAACGAGGCAGACTATCTGCGCCTGCGGGACACCTATATTCTCGACCCGGCCAAGCTGGCCGCGGCCAAGCCGGAAATGCGCATCCTCCACCCCCTTCCCCGGGTCAACGAGATCACCGTGGACGTGGACAAGGACCCCCGGGCCTGCTACTTCAAGCAAGTCGCCAACGGCAAATTCATCCGCATGGCCCTCATCATGAAACTTCTGGAGGTGCACGCATGAACATCGACAGCATTTACAACGGCTACGTCCTGGACCACATCAAGGCCGGCCGCAGCATGGACATCTATAAATACCTGAAGCTGGACGAGCTGGACTGCTCGGTGGCCATCATCAAGAACGTCAAGAGCAACAAGCAGGGCAAGAAGGACATCATCAAGATCGACGCCCTCATCGACCTGGACCTGACGGTGCTGGGCTACATCGACCCGGGCATCACGGTGAATGTGATCCAGGACGGCAAGCTCCTGGAAAAAAAGCCCCTGGAGCTGCCGAAACAGCTGGTGAATGTGCTCCAGTGCAAAAACCCCCGGTGCATCACCACCTCTGAGCCGCAGCTGGACAGCATCTTCCTCCTCAGCCGCAAGGCCAGCGGAAAACGCGCCTACCGGTGCGCCTACTGCGAGACGGAGCATAAGCGGTAACGCGCAGCGCCGCCCGCCTTGGCATAAGGCGGGCGGCATGCTTGTTTCCCTTGTCACTTTGCCGGATTTTCCCTGCTGGTTTTGGGGAAAATCCGTCTGTTTTGGGATAGACAATTGGGGGGCGTTCGGTGTATAATCGTGTCAATATTCCAGACTGCGGACCGCCGCAGCCGAGAGAGGGAATGATGGATGAAGCAACACAAAAAAGGACTGTTTCTCTGGCTGGCCGCGGTGGCGCTGCTGCTGGCCGGCGCGCTGCTGGCCGGCTCCCACGGGCACGGCGAGACCGTGCAGGAGGCCATGCGCGACGCTGTCCTCCATAATCTGAACCAGATCCCCTTTCTGGGCGGCAAGGCCGTCAACCCGGGGCTGGTCTCCGCCATGACCGTCACCGCCGTGCTGCTGGTGCTGGCGGCGCTGGCGCGGATCCTGGTCATTCCGCGGTTCCGGATGATCCCGGGGCGGCTCCAGCTGCTGCTGGAGGAGCTGGTGGGCCTCTTCGACCGGATGGCCCAGGCCAACAGCCCCCACCGCCACGGCTTTTTGGGCGTCTACCTCTTTGGCGCGGGCGCCTATGTGTTTGTGGGAACGCTTTTCGAGCTGCTGGGCCTCCAGGCCGTCACCGCCCAGGGCCACAGCGTCACGCTGCCCGCCCCCTTGTCCGATGTCAACGCGGCCATCGCACTGGGGGTGCTGTCGTATCTGGTAATCCTCTCCGGCGGCATCGCAGGCAATCGCCTGCGGGGCGTAGGCAGGACCCTGAAGGAGTTCTCTCTGCCCATCTCCATGAGCTTCCGCCTCTTCGGCGCGCTGCTCAGCGGCCTGCTGGTCACGGAGCTGGTATATTATTTCAACCAGCTGAGCTTTGTGGTGCCGGTGGTGGTGGGCGTGCTGTTCACCCTGCTCCACGCGCTGATTCAGAGCTATGTGCTCACCATGCTCACGGCTCTGTTCTACGGCGAGGTGTCAGAGCCGCCTCACAGGAAAGCAAACGAGAAAAAACTCCCCGCTTCCGGGGATTAACGGAGGTTTTTGAGATGAATCGGAGATTTTTCAAGAAGCTGTTTGTGCTGGCCCTGGCTGTGGTGCTGGTGCTGGCCCTGGCCGCGCCGGTGCTGGCCGCCGGCGACACGGCCGGCGGCGCGGAGACCGCGGAGGGCTCCGTCATCGGCTCCAAGGCCATTGCCGCGGGCATCGCCGTGGGCATTGCCGCCGCCGGCGGCGCGGTGGCCATGGGCCTGGCCACCGCCAAGTCCACCGAGAGCATCGCCCGCCAGCCTGAGGCCGAGGGCAAGATCCGCACCACGCTGATGCTCGGCCTGGTCTTTATCGAGACCGCCATCATCTACGCGCTGCTGGTGGTCATCCTCATCATCTTCGTGCTGTAACGGGGTGGGGAAGCCATGAACATACCTTTGAACATTGATTGGCAGCAAATTCTGCTCCACTGGCTGAATCTGGCGATCCTCATTGGCGGGCTGTATTTCCTGCTCTATAAGCCGGTGAAGGCATTCATGGACAAGCGGCAGGAGGCTTACCGCGCCCAGGAGGCCGAGGCCGCGCGGAAGCTTCAGGAGGCCGGAGAGGCCCAGGCTGCCGCGGCGGCAAAGCTGGCAGGCGCCGAGGCCGAGGCCGGCGCGGCGCGGCAGGCCATCCAGTCCGCCGCCCAGGAGGCCGCGGACGAGCAGCTCGCCGCGGCGCAGGCCCAGGCGGCGGAGATCATCGCCAAGGCCAAGGCTGAGGCCGCCCGCCAGCGGGAGGCCGCCATCCGCGACTCCCAGCGGGAGCTGCGGGAGCTGGTGACCCAGGCGGCGCGGAAGCTGGCCTTCCAGCCGGGCGGAGACCCGCTGGAGCAGTTCCTGCGCCAGGCGGAGGGAGGCGGCGAGCATGACGACGATCCGGTCTGAGCGCCGCCGCCTCAGCGCCGTCCTCTTCTCCCTGGAGAAGCCCGCCGCGGCGCAGCTGGAGCGGGTCTCCGCCTTCCTGCGGCGCACCTATGAGCGGGATGTCCCGCTCCGCTGGGAGCGGGATGAGACACTGCACGGGGGCTTCCGCCTCCAGGTGGGTTCCGATGTGTACGACTGGACCCCCGACGGGCGGATGCGCCAGTTCCAGGACTACCTGCGCCGCCTTCACACCGGCCAGAACGACCTGCTCCCCCTGATGCGCCAGGCGGTGGACGATTGGACCCCCGCCGTGGTGCCGGAGGAGATCGGTGAGGTGCGCACCGTGGACGGCGAGATTGCCACGGTGACGGGCCTGGACCACGCACAGTACGGCGAGATCCTGCTGTTCACCGCCGGCGTCCGGGGCATGGTGCAGGACTTGAAGCGCGGTGAGTTGCGGTGCATCCTCTTCGGCGACAGCGAGGAGGTCACCGCCGGCAGCATGGTCCGCCGGACCCTCAAGACCGCGGGCATGCCCGTGGGCGACGATTTTCTGGGCCGGGTGGTGGACGCGCTGGGCGTGCCGGTGGACGGCAAGGGCCGTATCGAGCACGTCGGCCGCCGCCCCATTGAGGCTCCGGCCCCGGGCATCCTGGACCGCCAGCCGGTCAACACCCCCATGGAGACGGGGCTTCTTGCCATCGACGCCATGTTCCCCATTGGCCGCGGCCAGCGGGAGCTGATCATCGGCGACCGCCAGACCGGCAAGACCGCCATCGCGCTGGACACCATTCTGAATCAGAAGGGCAAGGACGTGGTGTGCATCTACGTGGCCATCGGGCAGAAGAGCAGTGCCGTGGCCCAGCTGGTGGAAAACCTCTCCCGCCGGGGGGCCATGGACTATACCGCCGTGGTCAGCGCCCCGGCCAGCGCCTCCACGGCGCTGCAGTACCTGGCCCCCTACGCCGGCTGCGCCCTGGGCGAGTATTTCATGTACCAGGGGCGGGATGTGCTGATCGTCTACGACGACCTCTCCAAGCACGCCGTGGCCTACCGCGCCCTGAGCCTCCTGCTGGAGCGCTCCCCGGGCCGCGAGGCATACCCCGGCGACGTCTTTTATCTCCACTCCCGGCTCCTTGAGCGTGCCGCCCATCTCTCGGACGACCTGGGCGGCGGCAGCATGACGGCCCTGCCCATTGTGGAAACCCAGGCGGGGGACGTCTCCGCCTATATTCCCACCAACATCATCTCCATCACCGACGGACAGATCTTCCTGGAGCGCGAGCTGTTCTTTGCCGGCCAGCGGCCGGCGGTGAACGTGGGCCTGTCGGTCTCCCGTGTGGGCGGCGACGCCCAGACGAAGGCCATGAAGTCTGCCGCCGGGGCCATCCGTCTGGCGCTGGCCCAGTACCGGGAGATGGAGGTGTTCACCCAGTTCGCCAGCGACCTGGACGACGCCACCAAGCGCCAGCTGCGCCAGGGCCAGGGCCTGATGCGCCTGCTGCGGCAGAAGCAGTACGCGCCCCTGGCCCAGCACCAGAAGGTGATCCTCCTGACCGCGGCCATGCACCGGCTGCTGCTGGACATCCCCGTGGCGCAGATGGATGAATTCCGGGACGCGCTCCTTGCAGACTTCGCTGAGCGCGCGCCGGAGCTCTGCCGCCGCATCGACGCCGCCGGGACGCTCCCGGACGCGGACCGGGACACCATCCTCGCCGAGGCGCGGCGCAGCCGCGACGCGTTCCTCGCCGGAAAGCGCGGTGGCTGAGATGAGCGGCACCAAGGAGATCAAGACCCATATGGAGAGCATCCGGGACACCCGGAAGATCACCAACGCCATGTATCTCATCGCCTCCACCAAGCTGCGGAAGGCCCGGGAAGAGCTGGAGGGTACACGGCCCTATTTTGAGGCGCTGCGCAGCGAGATCAAGCGGATTTTCCGCACTGTAGAGGATGAAGTGGTGGACAGTCCCTACTTCTATCCGCTGAAAGGAGAACCACCCCTGGATAAGCCCAGCGCCTGCCTGGTGATCACTGCTGACAAGGGCCTGGCCGGTTCCTACAACCAAAACGTCATCCGCGAGGCGCTGAAGCTGCGCAGGCTCCACCCGGATACCAAGCTGTTCGTGGTGGGCGAGTACGGCCGGCGGTTTTTCGCCGCCCACGGGATCCCCATTGAGTACAGTTTCCTTTACACCGCCCAGAACCCCACCATTGCCCGGGCCAGAGAAATCAGCGCCCTGCTGCTGGACGGCTTCCAGAAGGATAAACTCGACCGTATCTATGTGATCTATACCGATATGTCCAACGGCATGACCTACGAGGCCAAGTGTACCCGTGTGCTGCCCTTTCACCGGGCCTATTTCACCGACACCGCCCACGCCGAGCCGCCGGTCACGGAGCCCTTTGAATTTCTGCCAAACGTCAACTCGGTGCTGGACAGCCTGATGCCCAGCTATGTCTCCGGCTTCATTTACAGCGCGCTCATCGACAGCTTCTGCTGTGAGCAGCAAGCCCGTATGACCGCCATGGACAGCGCCAACCAGAATGCGGAAAAGCTGTTGGAGGAGCTCGCCCTCCAATTCAACCGGGTCCGCCAGTCGGCCATCACCCAGGAGATCACCGAGATCTCCGCCGGCGCGCGGGCACAGCGACAGAGAAAGGAGGGATGACGCCATGGAACGCGGCATCATTGTGGAAATTTCCGGTCCCGTGGTGGACGTGGAGATTCAGCTCGGCTCCCTGCCCAAGCTTCGGGAGGAGCTGACGGTGGAAAAGGACGGGGCGGTCCGGGTCATGGAGGTCGCCCAGCATGTGGGGCGCAATACGGTGCGCTGCATCATGCTCTCCCCCAGTGAGGGCCTGGCCCGCGGCCTTGCCGTGGATATCCCCGGACACACCATCCAGGTGCCCGTGGGCACGGCGACCCTGGGGCGGATGTTCAACGTTTTGGGCCAGCCCATCGACGGGGAAGGCCCCCTGCCGGCGGACACGCCGGTCCGCAGCATTTACCGCAAGCCCCCCTCCTTTGCCGAGCAGAGTCCGGCGGTGGAGATCCTGGAGACCGGCATCAAGGTCATTGATCTCCTGGAGCCCTACCCCCGGGGCGGCAAGATCGGCCTCTTCGGCGGCGCGGGTGTAGGCAAGACGGTGCTGATCCAGGAGCTGATTCACAACGTGGCCATGGAGCACGGCGGCTACTCCATCTTCACCGGCGTCGGCGAGCGCTCCCGGGAGGGCAACGACCTCTGGCGGGAGATGCGCGAGAGCGGCGTGGCGGGCAAGACCGCCCTGGTGTTCGGACAGATGAATGAGTCGCCGGGCGTCCGGATGCGGGTGGCCCTCTCAGGGCTGACCATGGCCGAGTATTTCCGGGACCAGGAGCAGCGGGACGTGCTGCTGTTCATTGACAATATCTTCCGCTTCGTCCAGGCCGGCTCCGAGGTGTCCACGCTTCTGGGCCGGATGCCCTCGGCGGTGGGCTATCAGCCGACCCTGGCCGGGGAGATGGGCGAATTGCAGGAGCGCATCACCTCCACCAAGCGCGGCTCGGTCACATCGGTCCAGGCGGTCTATGTCCCCGCGGACGATCTCACCGACCCGGCCACCGCCACCACCTTTGCCCACCTGGACGCCACCACGGTCCTCAGCCGCAAGGTGGCCGAGCAGGGCTTCTATCCGGCGGTGGACCCGCTGGCGTCCTCCAGCCGCATCCTGGAGGCGGACATCGTGGGCGCCGAGCACTACCGCATCGCCCGGAAGGCCCAGGAAATTCTGGAGAAGTACAACGAACTGCAGGACATCATCGCCATTCTGGGCATGGACGAGCTGAGCGAGGAGGACCGCAGGGCTGTGGGCCGCGCCCGGCGGCTCCAGCGCTTTCTGGCCCAGCCGACCCATGTGGCGGAGAAGTTCACCGGTATCCCGGGCACCTACGTGCCCCTGAAGGACACGCTGGAGAGCTTCGGCGCACTGGTGGACGGCGAGCTGGACCAGTATCCGGAGGCGGCCTTCTACAACGTCGGCACCTGGCGCGACGTGGTGGAGAAGGCGCGGCAGCTGGAGGAGGGCGGCTGATGGAGGCTTTTCAGGTGCACATCCTGGCGGCGGAGCGGACGTTCTACGAGGGTCCCTGCGTCAGTCTGACCGTCCCCACCAGCGACGGCGAGTGCGGCATCTGGGCGCACCACAGCAGAATGATCGCGGCCATCGAGCCGGGAATGCTGCGCTACGAGACGCCGGACGGCGGCGTGCAGACGGCGGCGGTGTCCCAGGGCATGGTAAAGGCGGAGCGCAACGAGGTGCTGGTCCTGGTGGACACCGCCGAGCGCCCGGAGGAGATCGATGCACAGCGCGCACAGCGTGCGGCGGACGAGGCCCGGGAAGCGCTGCTCCAGAAGCAGAGCCGCCAGGAGTACCAGTCCGCCCAGGCCACACTGCTCCGCGCCCTGAACCGCCTGCGCGTCAAGGCCCACAACGTGAATAATTAGTTATGACGGCGACCTTAGATAACATGTTAAGCGAGAGCCGGCGCGGCATTATGCCGCGCCGGCTTTCTGTCATCGCCAATAATATGGTCAGCACACTGGAAGGCAGTTTTACCCCTCCCGTATCTTCAAGGTGGATTTTTAGGAGCATCCCTGCTCTTTCTGACGATTTTAGGGATTTCGCCGGTCTTTATAAAGACCGGCGAAACCTCTTATGGGATGATGATCCGAATTGTACATGGCGCGGTATCTTCGGCCTCGGCCAGGGACTCGGGGGCGTTAACGGTATAGCGCGTTCCGCAGTCCGACAGTACCTGGCGCGCCGTCTGCGCGTCGGTCCAATACTCGGTCTGGTCTCCTTGGATGCAGGCGGTCAAGTCCTGGAGGCCCGCCACGTTCTCCGCCGCCGGCGCGGCGGGATCGTCGATCAGCTCCACCATCAGCGGCGGCTCCGCTGTCATCGGCGCGGCGGTCAGCGCACGGGCAGACGCGGCCTCCCCGCCCTGGGAGGCATCGGCACGGCCCTGGTCCAGGCCGGACAGGCGACCGGCGGCGATCACCACCGCCAGCAGCGCGGCCGCTGCCGCAATACCTGCCCATGTGCGGCGGCGGGAGGCGGGACGCCGCCGGATCTGGGCCATTACGTTTTCATGGAGCGCCGCCGGCGGCGCGGCCTCCAGCTGCGCAACGCCGCCGTCGATCTCCTCGTAGGCCGAGAGGATCGCGCGGCAGGCGGCACATCCGGCCAGGTGCGCCTGGAGGGCCTCCTCCTCCTCGGGTGTATTTTCACCGTCCAGATGGGCCGAGAGCAGCGGCAGGGCTTGTTCACAGGTCATGGCGCGATCCCTCCTTTCCGCCTATTGGACGATCCGGCAGCGGATTTGTTCCCGTTTTTTTCATCATCCGCCGCATTTTTTCACGCGCTCGGGCAATGCGGGACTTGACGGTCCCCTCCCGGATGTCCAGACGCTCGCCGATCTCCTGATAGCTCAGGCCGTACACCGCCCGCAGCACCAGCGCCTCGCGGTATTCCGGCTCCAGCCGCGCCATGGCCCGGGCCATGTCCTCGCGCTCCAGGGAACGAAGTACAGCGGCCTCGGCGTCGGCGTTGGGGTCGGGGATGGGCAGCTCCCGCTCCTCGCCGTCCTCGCCGGCGGTATAGAGGGGAATGGTTTTCTGCTTTTTCCGCCGGCGCAGAAAATCGATGCACACGTTGCTGGCCAGACGGTAGAGCCAGGTGGAGAAGGCCGAATCGAACCGGTACCCCCCCAGGCCGCGCCAGGCACGGAGAAACGCCTCCTGGGAGAGATCCAGGGCGTCGTCGGGGTTGCCGGTCATCCGCAGGGTCAGGTTGTAGACCTGCCGCTCATAGGTCCGCATCAGCGCTCCGAAGGCGTCCGCGTCGCCGTCGGCGGCACGATGGATCAGCGCCAGTTCCGCTTGCACGTCCATCACCTCAGATCTCTCTGAATGCCCCGGGCCACGGCGTAGATATCGTCCATGGACTCCAGGTGCGAAATTTTTTCCTTGTAATAGCCGCTGTGGGCCACGCCCCGGAGGTACCACGCGAAGTGCTTGCGGGCCTCCAGGCAGGCGATGCGCTCGCCCTTGTCGTCCTGGGCCAGCTCGAACTGGCGCACGGCAGTCTCCACCCGCTCCGCCAGAGGCGGGCGGTCCGGGACAGGCTGCCCGTCCAGGGCGGCGCGGCACCGGGTGAAGATCCAGGGGTCCCCGAACGCCCCGCGGCCGATCATCAGAAAGCCCGCCCCGGTGCGTTTTTGACACCGGAGGGCGGCCTCCGGCCCGTCGATGTCGCCGTTGGCGGCCACGGGGATGGAGACGGCCTCACGGACCTGGGCGATGATGTCCCAGTCGGCCGCGCCGGAGTAGAGCATTGTTTTGGTTCGCCCGTGGACGGCGATGCCGGCAGCGCCGGCCTGGGCCACGGTCCGGGCGAACTCTACGGCGTTGACGCTGCCCTTGTCCCAGCCCTTGCGGGTTTTGACGGTCACGGGGACCGGTACGGCCCTGGCCACCGCCTCGACGATGCGCCCGGCCAGCTCCGGGTCGCGCATCAGCGCGCTGCCGTCGCCGTTGCCGGCGACCTTGGGGACGGGGCAGCCCATATTCAGGTCAATGAAATCAAATTGCACGTAGGCCAGCGCCAGCTGCGCCGCCTGGGCCATGATCTCCGGGTCGTTCCCAAAGATCTGCGCACCGCAAAGCCCTCCGGGCGTGCGCCTCAGGAGGCGGATGCTCTTCTTGTCCTGATAGACCAGCGCCCGGGAGGAGACCATCTCCGTCACAGTCACATCCGCGCCCAGCCCGGCGCAGACGGTGCGAAAGGCCAGGTCCGTCACCCCGGCCATGGGGGCCAGGATCAGTCGGGCGGTATCGTCCATGGAAGGGCCTCCTTTCTTGTCAGCTTGCCCTTCATCATATCATAATCCGCCGCGTTTCTCAACCATCCAGCGGAAATTTGTCCTACCCCGGTGGGAAAACGGTGGTATACTCCGGTTTGATCCTGCCATAAAAGCGTCTAATGGTATCAAGTCAGGCTGTGAACGGACAGGATAGCTGATCGGTTGGCTGCGTTTCTGCTGAATTTCTGCCATAGACAAGATAGTCCAAAGACACATTTAGGTAATCAGCGACTTTTACAAGTTTGTCTAACCGCGGACTCTGTATATCCCACCGCCGAACCCCATTTCCAAGCCCATAATCCGCCTCCAACTGCTTGAAATTCGTTCCTCGTTCTTTCACAATCTGCTGTAACCGTTCAACGATAGTCGGCATAAAGTAACTCTCCCCAAAAAATCGCTTTATACCTATTTATACTTAGGCAATTAGCGATTACACTTTGAGTAAGTCAAAAACTTATCTGCAAAACAGCATATCATACCCGCCGCAAAGTGGACGCCTTTGCGCGGCGGCGCTTCCCGAGCAGCTCCGGCGCGACCTCTGGGTATTGGTCACCGACGGGGCCCGCGCGAGCCGCGCCCGGATGGGCGAGATCGCCGGCGGCGCACTCCAGGCCCATAAGGCCCCCGCCGTGGACGGCGCGGTGCTGCTGGTCTGCAAGCAGCTGGGCCTCACCGAGGAGGACGTCCGGAAATACGGTATGGAGGAGGATCAATAATGGCAGCATTGCAGGCACCCCAGGACACCCACGAGATCGCCAACGGCGCGCGGACGCTGGTGCTCCCGGTCAAGGCGTCCACCACCATCTACCAGGGCTCCATGGTCGCCCTGGACACGGACGGCTTCGCCATCCCGGCGAAAAAGGCCGCGGGCCTCAAGGCGGCGGGCCGCGCCGCGGAGACCGTCCGGAACACCGGCGCGGACGGCGAGATCTCCGTCTGGGTCACGCGGGGTGTGTTCATCTTTGGCAACAGCACTGCCGGGAAGCTCACCGCCGCCGATGTACTGGGTCCGTGCTACATGGAGGACGACCAGACCGTCACCGGGACCGCCGAGGGCGCGTCCGTGGCCGGCCTTGTGATCCGGGTGGACGATACCGGCGTCGCCGTGGAAATGGGCATGGGCTGCGCCCCGCCCGCCGCGGCTGCGACCTGACTGAATAGGAGGAATTTCCCATGATCATCAATCCCCAGACCCTTCGGGGCATCTATGTGGCCTTCAATACCCTGTTTAATAAGGCACTTTCCACGGCAGACCCCCAGTACAAGGCCATCGCCACCGTCACGCCGTCCACCACCGACACTGAGACCTACGCGTGGCTCGGCGACATCCCCGGTATGCGGGAGTGGATCGGCGACCGCGAGATCCAGAATCTCACCGCTTCCGACTATACCATCAAGAACAAGGACTTTGAGCTGACCATCGGCGTGGACCGGAATGCCATCGAGGACGACAAGATCGGCCTCTATAACCCCTCCATCGAGATGCTGGCGCAGTCCGCGGCCATGCACCCGGATGAGCTGGTCTTCGACCTGCTGGGTTCCGGCTTCCAGAAAACGTGCTACGACGGCCAGCCGTTCTTCTCCAACCAGCACAAGGTGGGCGACAAGGCGGTCCCCAACAAGACCACCGCGCAGCTCTCTCTGGAGGCGTACATCGCGGCCCGGTCCGCCATGATGAGCATCACCAACTCCAAGGGCCGGGCGCTGAATCTGGTGCCCGACACCCTGGTGGTCCCGCCGGCCCTGGAGGCCAAGGCCCGGGAGATCCTGGTGGCTGACTATATCAGCGGCACCCGCAACACCATGCAGGGCACCGCAAAGCCGCTGGTGGTCCCGCAGCTGGCCGGACACGATGCGGCGTGGTACCTGCTCTGCACCAGCCGGCCCCTCAAGCCCCTCATCTACCAGGAGCGCAAGAAAGTCAGGTTTGTCAGCAAGACCGACGAGAAGGACGACAACGTCTTCAACCGCAAGCAGTTCCTCTACGGCGCGGACAGCCGCGGCAACGCGGGCTTCGGCTTCTGGCAGATGGCCTACGGCTCCGACGGCTCCGCCAAGGGCTGAGCCATGGCGTACAGCACCAGGGCCGAGGTCCGGGAGATGCTCAAGGACGACGCCCTCAACGCCATCATCGGCGACACCTTTATTGAGGACGCTGCGCAGCGCGAGGCCCAGATCGCCCCCATCCTCGACGCGGCCATCGCCGACGCCGACGCGGAGACCGACGGCTACCTCGCCAAGCGCTACAGCGTCCCCCTTGCCCCTGCCCCGCGGGTCCTGAACAAGTTCTCCAAGGACATCGCGGTGTATAACCTCTTCTCCCGCGTCGGCATCGACGAGGGGAGCGAGGAAAAGAATTATCTCAACCGCTACAACGCCGCCGTCAAGTTCCTCACCCTGGTGGCCGAGGGCAAGGTATCCCTCGGTGCGAACAGCGAGGACCCGGCCAGCGCCGCGGCCACGGGCTTCACCGTCGCCTCCAACGGGCGGCTGTTCAGCCGCCGGAGCCTGGAGGGGATGTAGGCCGTGGCCGGGTACAGCATCCGCCTGGAGGGCGACGTCTCGGGGCTGCTGCGGAAGCTGCGCGGCTATGAAAACCTTGACAAGAAGCGGCTCAACACCGTCCTGGCTGCGGCCATGCGGGAATCCACCCTGGAGCGCTTCAAGCAGGAAAAGGGGCCGGACGGCAAGCGGTGGAAAAGCTCCATCCGCGCCGTGACCACCGGCGGCAAGACCCTGGTGCTGACGGCGCAGCTCAGAAATTCCATCAAGACCTACGCCGACGCCAAGGGCTTTGCCGTGGGCACCAATGCCAGGCACGCCGCCACCCACCAATTCGGCGGGCCGGGCCGCGGGGCTGAAATCCCGCCCCTACACCACCCAGGAGGCCCTGGAGAAGAGCCAGGAGAGCCACATCGGCGCGGTGATCTTCGACCAGGAGGCCATCTCCCGCAACGGCTCCAAAACCTACTACAAGGACCAAGAGGGAGCGCAGAAAAAACGGAGAAAGGTCTTCGACCGGGCGATCTCCTTCGCCGTGACCATCGGCGACTACACCGACGACGCCGTGGAGGCCATGTTCGAGCGGTTCCTGGAGAGCCTGGACCGGGGCATCTATGTGGACGGCAGCTTCGTCCCCCTGGAGGCCGAGGCCGCAGACTGGGTGGACAAGGACGATTCCATTCTCAAGGCGCAGGTCGCCGTGCAGGTACGCGTCACCTTCCACGGCGGCGTCTACAAGGACGCAGGCTTCGCGCACGTCTCCGGCCTGGAGGTTGAGGCGGTCGCGGAGGGAGCGGAGGGGGCAAGACTCACCGACTGGGCGCTGGAGCTGACCTTCCTGGACGCCAACGACCAGCTGCTGTCCATGCCCGAGATCCTCGACCAGCTCCGGGGCAAGTTCGGCGAGACCATGGACGCGGCGGAGAAGCTGGAATTGCAGCAGGCCTTCGGCGACACCGAGGCGGTGGCCCTCATCGACCTCCTGTACAGCAAGACCGGCGACCTGCAAACCAACATCCTCGACCTCTACGGCGGCGCAGGAGCTGGATATACTTGTCGTGGCAGCCGTGGATGTCGGAGACAGCGTATTGCATATGGGATGCACTCCATCTTATCTGGTTTATGTCTTGATCTCTGTCATTGTACGCGCTTTATCGCCTGTAAGTCAAGCCGTATACTTTTCTAAAAGCCAACAGCCCCGGAGAGCCGTTGACGGTTCTGCGGGGGCTGCTGGCTTTGCCCAATCAGTCCGCAGGACTGGTTGGGGCCATGACAGGTCTCAGCTCAGCACATGGACATCATCGGTGCTCGGTTCTCCAAGGGGAAGGGAAGCGTCGCTGGGCCAGTATGTCTGCTCCGGGTCGATGCTGAATGCCAGGTTCTGTCCGATGTACTGCATGATTCCTTCAGCGTAAGTGATATTGACCAGATGCACCTCGCCATCACGGCTGCTTAGTCCGTCGCCGCTGCGCAGGTTCATGGTCTGGGGCTCGTCCAGCACGATCAGATAGTAGGTCTCGCCCATATCGCTCCCAGGATTTGGGTCGGACTGCCCCTGGAGGGTGAGGACCTCATTGTAGCTGTACGCACCAAGAGTACCCCGGAACACGATCCGGTCCCCATCGGTGGGGAGCGTCGTCTCGTCCGGTTCCGGCTGATCAGGGACTGGCTGGGACGGTTCACCAGCAGGCGGCGTCCAGCTGTCCAGGCCACTCAGGTCCGCGATATCATGCCAGTCGATTTCCAGATATCCGATTTCCTCACTCGTCGGATCCGTGTCTTCAAAGACGTTTCCCTCCCAGAGCGTGGTGCTCTGGAGCGAATTCCCGTTCAGCGTGACCCGGCTGGTAGAGCCCATGCCGCTCCCACCGGAGAACTCCGTGGCCAGGATGCCGTTCCCGTCTCCCGCCGCGGAAAGGCTGCCTCGATAACCGCCTGCC